>NZ_VCDP01000050.1:0-57888 GCF_033949345.1 Xenorhabdus littoralis | reverse complement strand
AAAACAGGCTCTTGTGCCCCGGGCACAGGTGTGTGAAAAATCAACGCATCTTTACGCCCTTTTGCCAAATTTTCCGATCAAGACATTTTCACCCCGTTCCAGTATCTCCATATAATCCGCATACCATTGCATCATATCCCTGCGGCCTTCCAAATATTGGGCGTGATTGTAGGTTCCCCGGATGCTGTTCTTATCCACATGGGCAAGCTGGGTTTCAATCCAAGCGGTGTTATAGCCTTGTTCATGCAGGATAGTACTCATGGTATGGCGGAAGCCGTGGCCTGTTACGCGCCCTGCGTAGCCGATGCGCCTGATTAATGTATTTAATGTCATTGCACTCATTGATTGCGCTTGATTAATTCTGCCCTGAAAAACGTATTTTCCTTGTCCTGTAATGGGTTTTATCTGTTCTAAAATATTAATCGCCTGTCTAGATAATGGGATAATATGAGGGCGGCGCATTTTCATTTTTTCGGCAGGTATCTCCCATTGAGCTTTATCAAAATCAATTTCTGACCATTCAGCTTTGCGTAATTCACCGGGGCGAACACCTATTATCATTTGTAAACGCATTCCCATCTTTACAATAAAACTACCTGTATACGCATTTAAAGCTTTATAGAATTCATGTATCTCATCAACATTTAAAAATGGGTAATGTGCTTTTTTGTGTGCAGCAAAAGCAGATACTAAATCAGGCGCGGGGTTATATTCAGCTCTCCCTGTAGCTATTGCATATCGCCACACTTCTCCACAGCGTTGGCGAACTTTTTGGCGTTTTACTGCCGCTCCCCGAGCATTCAATTTTGATAAAACAGCCATCAATTCCATTGGCTTAATTTCAACAATCGGTCTGTTGCCTATGTAGGGAAAAACATCTTTTTCAAATGTTTCCATCATTTCTATTGCGTAGGAAGCTGCCCATCTGTCCTTTCGTTTTTCGTACCACTCACATGTTATATTTTTGAAGGTATTTTCTATCAGGTTTGCGGCAGATATTTTTTCAGCTTTTCTGACTTCACTGGGATTGATTCCATTAGCAACTAACTTTCTGGCTTCGTCACGTTTGGTTCTGGCTTCAGTGAGTGTGATTACCGGGTAAGTACCTAATGAGATCATTTTTGTTTTACCCGCAAATTGATAACGATATCGCCAGCCTTTGGAACCATTGATATCAATCAATAAAGATAGCCCGTTGCCATCCGCCAATGTATAGGCTTTTTCCTTTGGTTTGGCTCGTTTGATTGCCAAATCTGTCAGCTTCATAAATCACCAATAATGTTGTATAGGAAAATCACAAAAGGAAACTCTATACAAAAGACTATACAATAAATTGTATATATTTAGGAAGATGGCAATGGACGTCAAAAGAACAAAGTAAAACCAATTAATTGATTTTACTTTAATTAATTTATAGAGGTGGACTATAATGGATATTGGTTATATGCTTCCCACTTGCACAAAACCAGCGCTCTAATTTACTGGGTTTATTGTAATGTACTGTCAACTTAACTGTTACCTGATAGCATCCCAACGAGCGAAATTCTCGTTGGAATTCCATTTTCCATCTTTGTCGGGATCTCTCTTCTCCTTTTGTTTGGTCCAATCCAATCTGTCCTTCCAAACGCTCATATTGTTCCAACTGGTCATAGGCATATCTCACCGCCTTAAGTTGCTCCCAATATTGCTGGAAATTAGCTGACAAGGCCTGATGGTAGCGCATCAATCCCAGTAAAGAGATCGCGAATACGACGGATGCCACCATCACTTCCGGCAAACTCATACCCTCTTGTCTGGAGGGTTGATGGCATTTTTTCATAAACAAAAATCAACCTGAGGAACTGGGCAAAAATCCAACCAACCGCTTTCAATGGGAATCAGTTCAATAGGAATAAGTGTATCTTGATTTAAGCGTTTCATCTGTTTCATCCATTGATAAAGTTCAAGATTTTCTCCTGATTTAAATTGAGCAACACCCTTAAGCAGAAAAAGATTATCTGAATAGTGTCTGAGACAACTTTTCAGATCAGATTCCTTTGACTGCAAGCAAAACCAACCGTCTGTTTCTTGCTGTTGAATCTGCCACGATTGCTTCTTTCCCCATGCCAGTGAGGATTCTGCCCGCAAAAAGGCATTCAAATAACGCTGCTCATCCATCATCATAAGCATCGCGTTTTCCTGTTGATAATGGAGTGCTTTCAGCATCATTAAACTCAATGCCAGCAACATCATGATCGATACCAGCAGAATATTGCCCTGCTGCTTATCAGTGACTTGTTCTTCCTCCATATGCCTTTCATTCCCTGATATTGCGCAGCCAAATTGTGGCCTGATGACGATGTACAATGGATGGAGACTTCAACCAATGAGCGCTCATGGACAAAGTGATAAAAATCAATCCTCCTTTTGCTGTCGATTTTTCAAGATGAAAATCATCAATCACGATTTCTTTTGGATCAAATAACTTTTCCCAACCCATCCCCTGACAATCCGCTGCCCCTCTTTTCCATTCAATCGCTCGGTTATTTAAACGATAACCAAAAAATTCAGATTCAATATGTTCAGGTTTCTCCCATCTATTATTTAAATTGAGGTCAAAAGCCACAATAAAACAGGAGCCAGAAAATTCGGTATTTTTATTTCCAATGACCAGAGGATCACCTGTGCATTGTTTTCTGTCTTGACAATAACCCGCCCGCCTAATATCTTTTTCCATCAAATAAATATTTCTATTTACCAAATAATGCAGCCGATATTTTCGATACAAATCGAGAGTCTGACCTGATAAAAGCGGATAGGTTTTCGCCATGGCGATAAAAATCACACTGCTAATCAACATAGCCACTACAACTTCAAGCAAAGAAAATCCTGCCTGTTTTTGCTTAAAACAGGAAACAGCTAATATCATGGATTTTTTATTCCCTCACAATCAGGCAGTTGGCTAATAGTATTACTACATGTCCTAATCCTCCCACGTCCGGAAATGACAACGCTAATTTCGCCCGCCGAATTTGCCAATATAAAACTAGCAGGCATAGCCGTGTTCCTGACTCCATAAAAATCAATGCGCTCAGTGGTAGACGAGGCCAAAAATACATCATTATGAGGAGAAATGACTCGTTCCCCATCATTATCATCGCAATTAGATAGTTTGGTTACAGAAGACACCAGACACCAGGACTGCCCCATAACTAACCATAATGTACGTTCCTGATTCAGATAATTCGCCAAAGCCTGCTGCCTTTCCATAAAAGACAGCACATTGTTCACTGCTGATTGCAGACGTAAGCGATTCTGATATTGCCCCCAATGATATAGCCCCCAAGACAAACTTATAGAGATGATGATCATCGCTATAAGTAATTCCAATAATGTAAATCCAGATTGCTCATGGCTATTTATTGCATTATTTACTGATCTGTTTATTGCCATATCAATTTGCTATTGCATATATCCCTAATAGATTTCAGTCTCAATTTTTGTCTTGTAGAAAATATCTTTGATTCATAAAAAAATGCAAAGGCAATTCATTATGAATTGCGAAGCGCTTTCAGGAAAAAATAATGATGGTGTGAATTTTTCATTTTATCTGCGGAGCGACACGCAAAAATAACAGGTGGTTAATTTTTAAGATTGAGGACTACCGGAGATAAATGTAAAAAGAGCAGGCAAGCCCGCTCTTTAACAATTTATTATGCTTATTCCCTTTGTCTTTCAGATTACGGCTTGAAATCCATTGGGTATATGTTCGGAACCAAATTAGGTTCTTAAATCGCGACTGGGGCTTTAATGCCCGGATATGGATCGTAATCCACAATTTCAAAGTCTTCGAATCGATAGTCAAACAGTGAGTCTGGCTTACGCTTAATAACTAATTTAGGCAGAGAACGTGGTTCGCGGCTCAATTGAAGATGAGTCTGTTCCAAATGATTGCTGTAAAGGTGGGTATCACCGCCAGTCCAGACAAAATCACCCACCTCCAGATCACACTGTTGAGCTATCATATGCACCAGCAAAGCATAGCTTGCAATGTTGAATGGCAATCCTAAAAACACATCACAGGAACGCTGGTAAAGCTGGCAGGAAAGTTTGCCGTCTGCTACGTAGAACTGGAAAAAAGCATGGCATGGCGCCAATGCCATTTTATCCAATTCTCCGACATTCCATGCAGAAACAATAATCCGACGTGAATCCGGATCACTCTTCAATTGCTCAAGAACCTGAGACAACTGATCGATTTGGCGACCATCCGACGAGCCCCAGGCGCGCCATTGTTTACCATAAACAGGTCCCAAATCACCCTTTTCGTCAGCCCATTCATTCCAGATGCTTACGCCATTATCATGCAGATATTTGACATTGGTATCACCATTCAAGAACCAAAGCAGTTCATGAATGATGGAACGAAGATGGCAACGCTTGGTGGTTACCAATGGAAAACCTTCTTGCAAATTGAAACGCATCTGATGACCAAATATCGAGAGTGTTCCCGTACCTGTACGGTCATTTTTTGCCGTGCCTTCTTTCAGCACTTTTTCCATTAAATCCAGATACTGTTTCATTTTGCCTCTTGTACCTTGTTGTTGCGATTCTTGTTGCCAGGGCATTTATATGCCCAAACCATCATTAAAATTCCCGCCAAAATCATTGGAATCGAAAGGATTTGCCCCATGCTGATCCCTTCAAATAACCCAAGCTGGGCATCAGGCTGGCGGAAAAATTCGACTATTATGCGGAATGCGCCGTAACCGATCAGGAATAATCCTGAAACGCTCCCCATCGGGCGTGGTTTACGGACAAATAAATTGAGGATGATAAACAGCACTATACCTTCAAGCACCATCTCATAAAGTTGTGATGGATGACGCGGCAGAACTCCGTATTTTTCCAGAATCGGCCATAAGGAGGAGTTGGCTGTAGCCAGTGCAATATCTTCGCTGCGGGAACCGGGAAACAGCATCGCCCACGGCGTATCAAGCGTCACCCGGCCCCATAGCTCGCCGTTTATAAAGTTACCGATGCGCCCCATGCCCAAACCAAAAGGAACCAGTGGAGCAACGAAATCAGCAACCTGTAAGAAGTGACGTTTAGTCCGGCGTGAAAACCACCACATGGCACCGATAACTCCTACCAGACCACCGTGGAAAGACATACCTCCGTCCCAGACCTTGAACAGATAAAGAGGGTTATCAAGGAACATCGGGAGATTATAGAACAGGACATAACCGAGACGTCCACCGACAAAAACCCCGACAAACCCTGCATATAGCAGATTTTCAACTTCGGTTTTGTTCCAGCCGCTGTTTGGTTTTGCCGCACGGCGATTTGCCAGCCACATGGCAAAAACAAAGCCAACCAGATACATGAAACCGTACCAGTGAAGCGATACAGGCCCGATTGAAAAGATGACAGGATCAATTTCAGGAAATTCCAGATAGCTAGTGCTCATCGTTCCCCACTAAAAGTAATGTTGTGTGAATGAATGATATTGCGGATAAATTATCTTATACGAGTGAATTATATTGCTTGAATAATTTAAGACAAATAATCGCAAATAATAGCATAGGCAACTAAATGGATTAAGTATCTATCCTTATAGGCTCTTGTTAAATACCGCCCCTAATCAGGCCGCCCAGACTATGCGCCTCCATAAATTCGGCTGATAATGTTTTTACCTGCTGGCTGGTTTCGGCTGTCAGGATTATTTCGATAAGACGTTCAAGTTCGTTGACATCCAAATGGCGCAGTAAATACTTGATACGCGCAACACTCCGGCCGCTCATGCTTAAACTGCGATAGCCCAGACCCAATAATATTAATGCCCCCAACGGTAAACCTGCCATTTCGCCGCATACACTGATCGGAAGATCAAGGCGTCGGCATTCATCAAAGGCCTGTTTCAGTGCCCTAATTACCGCAGGATGCAAATTGTCATATAGCTGGGCGACATGTGTATTATTGCGATCCACCGCAAGTAAATACTGAGTCAGGTCATTCGTGCCAATAGAGACAAAATCAATCCGTTTCTTTAATTGTGGCAACAGAAAAATGGTCGACGGCACTTCAATCATGATACCGATCTGGGGCATCGTGATCATACTGCCAATAACTTGCTCAACCTCAGCTTTCGCTCTCTCAATCAGTTTTCGGGCTTCATCAACTTCCTCAATGCTTGTCACCATCGGCAAGAGAATTTTTAGATTGCCCGTATGCACATTGGCTTTCAACATCGCCCTCAACTGAATCAGAAATATCTCCGGCTGATCCAGCGTAATACGAATTCCCCGCCAACCAAGAGAAGGATTATCTTCGCTAATGGGCATATAAGGGAGTTGTTTGTCAGCACCAATATCCAGTGTTCTCAGCACCACAGACTTATTGGGAAAAAGCGACAACATCTCTTGATAACGATTTTTCTGATCATCTTCTGATGGGAAACCGCTATGCAGCATAAAAGGGATCTCTGTGCGATATAAACCAACACCATCAATACCATCCGCTATCTGCTGCTCATACTTCAAACTAAGACCAGCATTGAGTTGCACCAGAACCCGCTCCCCACTCTTAAGCTGGGCCTGCTGCTGCTGTTCACCTTCGGCCAGCTTGCTGAGCGCTTGTTCTTCCTCAATGATCTGCCGATATTCCTGAATGATCAGCGGCTCCGGTTCAATAAAAATCTCGCCACGATAGCCATCAAGAATTAGCGTCCGGTTATGCAATAATTCTGGTTGGATATCTGCGCCCATGATGGCGGGTATCCCCATCGCCCGCACCAGTATTGCAGAATGAGAGTGAGTTGCACCATCCCGCACAATCACGCCGGCCAGTTTATCTTGCGGCATTTCAGCCAATAAATTGGCACTCAGTTCATCAGAAACCAGAACAAAGCGCTCCGGCCATTGATCAGCACCGGTGAAAGAGTCATCCAAATGGAACAATACCCGCTGCCCAAGCGCCCGCAAATCTGCGGCCCTCTCTCGCATGTAGGGATCTTGTAAACTGGCGAATTGTTCTGCATATTTTTCAATTACGGTTTTGACTGCCCATTCCGCTACAAAACCATTATCGACAGAAGAAAACAGATCCTGCTTAAGCTGGGGGTCATTCAATAAATGAGAGTAGAGATCAAAAATGGCGGCACTTTCTTTCTGTGAGCCCGTGGTGAAACGTTTGCTGATACGGCGGCATTCCGCTGTCGCCTCTTCCAGGGCATTAGTCAGTCTGGTACGTTCAGCCTGATAATCCAGCGTTAATGCCTCAGTCACCTGATCCAGCAGGGGTTGTGAACGATCTTGCCACCCCTGAGCCATTACAATGCCATTAGAAATAGCGAGAGCTTTAATGCGGGTCTGGCGATACTGACCAAACAACCCTTTTGCCTGCACTTGGGCAAGAATAACTGCAAGCTGCATTGCCAGTGTAACCATGAAGGATTCTTCACTTTCATCGAACAGCCGACGATCATGTTGCTGAACAACTAATACACCCTGTAACTGGCGGCGATAAATAATCGGCACACCCAAAAAAGCTCTCAGGTTTTCTTCTTTCACTTGGGGGATATATTTAAAACTGGGATGATCACGAACATCTGCGAGGTTGATTAATTCGGATAATCGCCCTACTTCACCAACAACACCCTCACCAAAGGCCAGACTGATAGACCGCCATTTTGGTTTGATCAACCCTTTGGTTGCCATCAGGTAATAACACTGCCGCTGATGATCTGCCAGATAGATGGAGCAGACATCCGTGTGCATTGCAAGGCAAGTTTCATTGACCAGTAGCTCAAGCGCTTCAGATAAATTGGTTGCCATAGCAACCTTTTCGACAATTTCCCTTAAGCGCATGAGCATAACAGTTACCTAACTTCTTCTGCGACGATATAAATAAGGTGAATGCAATTGTGAAGCCGGTTCCTGCATTGGCATGACAATTGAAGAGAATTCTTTCATTACGCGGCGGTACACATCCCGTTTAAAAGAAACTACCTGCCGGACAGGATACCAATAACTTACCCAACGCCAGCCATCAAACTCCGGCGTACTACTGCGCTGTACATTAATATCTGCTTCATTACACAGCAACTGCAATAAAAACCAACGTTGCTTTTGCCCAATACAAACAGGCTTTGTATCCCAACGCACCAAACGCTTGGGTAATTTGTAACGCAACCAACTCCGGGTCGAAGCGAGAACCCGTACATCTTTGCGACTTAAACCAACCTCTTCGAACAACTCGCGATACATCGCTTGCTCTGGTGATTCCCCTTGATTGATGCCCCCTTGAGGAAACTGCCAGGAATGCTGCCCATAACGGCGGGCCCATAGAACCTGCCCTTGGCGATTACAAATTACAATTCCTACATTCGGGCGGTAGCCATCATCATCGATCACCAGACTACCTCTCGATAAAACAGATTTAAAAAGATAGCTAATTGTTTCACACTCATCTCAAGCGGTAAACCTCTATGATTAGACTTTGCAGGCGTAGCCTAAGTCTCTACAATACCACCATCTCAACGGGGTGCGGCTGTTATGAAACAGCGCGGCTGAGAACAAACCCGTCGAACCTGAACCGGCTAATACCGGCGTAGGAATTTGGGACGCTAATCATTGATATAAAATAAGTAATTCTTATTTAGCACTTTCCATATCCTTTGCCAATTTGCCAATAACTCGTACTTATAACTCACATTTATAATTACAGGAGAGCAAAGTGTTTAAGAAATTATTTTCCCGCTTTATTGCCTTCAGTACGCTATCAATTTCTGTCTGTGTTTTTGCTCAGGTCGCTCAGGCAAAGCCCACACTAACCGTTTATACTTATGATTCCTTTGCCTCTGAATGGGGATCAGGGCCTGCCATCAAAAAAGCCTTTGAAGCAGAGTGTGGCTGTGAACTTAAACTCGTGGCTCTGGAAGATGGAGTATCCCTGCTTAACCGATTGAGAATGGAAGGCAAGAAAACATCAGCAGATATCGTACTGGGTTTAGATAACAACCTGATTCAGGCGGCTCAACAAACAGGATTGTTCACTCCAAGCAATATCGATACTTCAAAACTGAAATTACCCATTGTATGGAACAACACGACATTTATTCCTTACGATTACGGTTATTTTGCCTTTATTTACAATAAGAACACCTTACCCCATCCTCCAAAAAGTATGGATGAATTAATCAATAGTCACCAGAATTGGAAGATTATTTATCAAGATCCACGCACCAGTACTCCGGGCTTGGGGTTACTGCTCTGGATGCAGGATCTTTATGGGGACAAGGCGGCGCAGGAATGGCAGAAAGTTGCCAAAAAGACCTTAACCGTCACTAAGGGCTGGAGCGAAGCTTATGGTCTGTTTTTAAAAGGTGAAGGCGATATGGTGCTGAGTTATACCACATCACCGGGTTATCACATCATGTCAGAGAAAAAAGATAACTATGCCGCAGCGATATTCAAAGAGGGTCACTATGTGCAGATTGAAGTAGCCGCTCAGCTAGCCTCAAGCAAGCAGCCAGAATTGGCCGGGAAATTCATGAATTTCATGGTTTCACCCGCATTTCAGCAAGTAATCCCGACGACTCAATGGATGTATCCCGCGATTGATATTCCATTACCTGACGTTTTCAAGCAACTTCCTGTACCTGAGAAATCGCTGCAATTCAATGCAGACGATGTGGCAAAACACCGTACAAAATGGATTCGTACATGGCAAAGCGCTGTAAGCCGTTAATTGCGGGTTGGTTACTGCCGGGGGCTATCGCCTCCGGCCTATTAATTATCGTTGCTTTTTCAGCCTTCGGGGCGCTGTGGTTCAGTGCGCCCGAAAGCGATTTGCTGGAATTGTTAAATGACAGTTATCTCTGGCATGTCATCCGGTTCACTTTCTGGCAAGCATTTTTATCTGCTGTATTTTCCGTAACACCTGCGATTTTCCTTGCAAGGGCACTATATCGCCGTCATTTTCCGGGGAGAACACTATTTCTGCGTTTATGCGCCATGACATTGATCCTCCCTGTTTTGGTCGCCCTGTTTGGTATTCTCACCGTCTATGGTCAAACGGGCTGGCTGGCAAATATCTGCCAGTGGATAGGCATTGAGTATCGTTTTACACCTTACGGGCTACAAGGCATTCTGCTGGCACATATTTTCTTCAATATGCCAATGGCAACTCGATTATTGCTGCAATCTCTGGAAAATATTGCAATTGAACAACGACAGCTCGCAGCCCAACTAGGCATGAGTGAGTGGCAACATTTTCGTTTTGTGGAATGGCCTTATCTGCGCCGCCAGATTTTGCCGACCGGAGCACTGATTTTTATGCTGTGCTTTGCCAGTTTTGCCACTGTACTCGCATTAGGTGGCGGGCCCGCAGCAACCACGATTGAACTTGCCATTTACCAAGCACTCAGTTACGACTACGATCTTGCTCACGCGGCTCTGCTCGCTTTAATCCAACTTTTTTGTTGCCTCGGATTAGTATTGCTGAGTCAAAAACTCAAGGGTTCATTTTCTGCGGGTTATGGTCATCAACAACAATGGCGTAATCCACAAGATTCATGGCTGAGAAAACTATCTGACAGTCTGCTGATTGGCATAGCATTACTGCTTTTACTTCCTCCCCTGCTGGCAGTGGTTATCAATGGACTGAACTTCAGTCTCTTTTCTGTCTTACGCCAGCCCGCTTTATGGCAAGCCCTTACCACCTCGCTTATTATTGCGCTGGGGGCAGGATTACTGTGCGTCGTACTGACCATGATGCTGCTATGGAGCAGCCGTGAATTGCGCTTACGTCACTCACCCCGCTGGGCACAATCTATGGAAACCAGCGGTTTGTTGATCCTTGCCATGCCGGGAATTGTTCTTGCTACGGGATTTTTCCTTCTGCTGAACTCAACGGTTGGATTGCCCCAATCACCTTACGGACTGATTATCCTGACCAACGCACTGATAGCGATCCCTTATGCCCTGAAAGTATTGGATAATCCAATGCGTGATCTGGCGGAACGCTATAATCCTCTGTGCCGTTCGCTCAATATTCAAGGCATTCACCGACTGCGCTGGATAGAGCTTAAGGCCCTGAAAATCCCATTGACGCAAGCGCTGGCTTTCGCCTGTGTATTATCAATCGGAGATTTTGGTGTTGTCGCATTATTTGGTAATGAAGATTTCCGTACTTTGCCTTTCTATCTTTATCAGCAAATTGGGGCATATCGCAGTCAGGATGGGGCAGTAACCGCATTCCTGCTTCTTCTACTCTGTTTTATTTTGTTTACTGTGATTGAACACTTACCGAGCCGACGCCATGATTAAACTCGACAAT
Source organism: Xenorhabdus littoralis (assembly GCF_033949345.1). Lineage (NCBI taxonomy): Bacteria > Pseudomonadati > Pseudomonadota > Gammaproteobacteria > Enterobacterales > Morganellaceae > Xenorhabdus > Xenorhabdus littoralis. The sequence goes on along the minus strand of NZ_VCDP01000050.1, from coordinate 46,569 downwards.
GTTACTTATACTTATGAACACCTTGCCATGAATTTTGATGTAACCGTTAAGGCTGGAGAACGCATTGCGATCCTCGGCCCGAGCGGAGCAGGTAAAAGCACATTATTAAGTTTAATGGCGGGTTTCCAGTTTCCGGAGCATGGCACAATCTGGCTGGATGGAGAAAATCATACTGATACCTCACCTGACAAACGGCCAGTTTCAATGTTGTTTCAGGAAAATAACCTGTTTTCCCATTTAACCATAGAGCAGAACATTGGCTTGGGATTACATCCCGGATTGCGCTTAAGTGCTGAACAAAAAAAAGCACTCAGACAAATTGCTACTCAGGTATCGCTGGAAGAATATTTGCCTCGCCTGCCCGCTCAGCTTTCAGGCGGGCAACGTCAGCGGGCAGCACTGGCGCGTTGCTTAGTCCGACATCAACCGATTTTATTGTTGGATGAGCCATTTTCTGCACTTGATCCTGCTTTGCGTAATGAGATGTTGGAGTTACTGAAGCAAATATGCAGTGAACGTCAAATCACTTTACTGATGGTATCCCACAATCTTGATGACGCGGCAAAAATCGCTCCGCGTTCATTGCTGATTGTGGACGGAAAAATTCATTATGATGGGAAGACTGAGAGGTTGGTAAGTGGTGAGGCAGAAGAGGCGGTGATTTTGGGTGTCACCAATATTTAAGACAGAAAATCATATGATATCTATCAATAATACGCCCCATTTGATAGGCATCATAAATAGATAAAACTTTCGCTGATTACAGCACTGAGTGAGCTATCTATCATTTTCAACCCATATAATTTTTGCTAATGTTTGGCGTTATTCTTTTCCCCCGATTGCACCTATAAAAATAGGGAATAACAACATGGAACGATTAACGCCACTCTGTTTTCTTCTTAGCTTCTGTCTTTTGACAACTGCATGTACTCCAAACGATCCCTGCCAGATAGATAAAACCTCCTTTTCTACTTGCCTAAAATTAGCCAATCAAGGAAATGCCGAAGCGCAATATAAAACAGGGAAATTGTATGAAACAGGATTAGGTATAGAACAAAACTATCAAGAGGCATTCAAATGGTATACCCATGCCGCCAACCAAAATAATGTCAATGGACAAGCCAGTCTTGGTGAATTCTATAAAGAAGGATTAGGCGTAGAGCAAAATTATCAAGCAGCAATTGAGTGGTATAAAAAAGCAGCAAAACAAGATAATGCCGATGCTCAAGCCAAGTTAGATGAACTGTATAAAGCAGACGCAGAAAGGCATACCCAACTAGCCAATCAAGGGGATATTGTTGCACAAAATGATCTTGGTGACCTCTATTTCTATGGATTGGGTGTGACACAACATTATGAAAAAGCAGCTGAATGGTATACCTCATCGGCTGAACAGGGAAATAGTGACGCACAAACTAATCTTGGTGAGCTATATCGCCAGGGGTTAGGTGTCACACAAGATTATAAAGAAGCGCTCAAATGGTACACCAAAGCGGCTAAACAAGGCGATATCGATGCACAAGCTAAAATTAGTTATCTCTATAGTGAGGGATTGGGAGTAACACAAGACTATAACAAAGCGGTCAAATGGGCTCGTCAGGCGGCTGAACAAGGGGATTACATTGCTCAATATAATATGGGCTATTTCTCCTTGAATGGCTTAGGCGTCCTTCAAGACAATGAAGAAGCCATCAAATGGTATACCCTCGCCGCTAACCAAGGAGACGTGGATGCACAACTTGAACTCGGTGCTTTCTATTATAATGGTACAGATGGGATAGAAAACTATACAGAATCTGCCAAATGGTATACCAAAGCTGCTGAACAGGGGGATGCTGATGCGCAGTCTATGCTGGGACATTCCTATCAAGTTGGAAAAGGTGTAAAACAAAATTATAAAGAAGCCATCACATGGTATACCAGAGCCGCCGAACAGGGAGATGTGGATGCACAATCTAATCTTGGCTATATCTATAGTGAGGGATTAGGCGTAGGCAAAAATAGTACAAAAGCAATCGAATGGTTTATGAAAGCGGCTGATCAGGGTTCTCCTACGGCGGCAAATAATATTGGCGCACATTATCTCGATGGAGATGGTGTAAAAAAAGACTCTAAAAAAGCGATAGAATGGTTTACTAAATCAGCAGAGTTAGGTGAAGAGTTGGGTGAAGAGTTAGCCCAACGAAATCTGGGCATGATTTATGAACAAGGAAAAGTTGTACCACAGGATTATGAAAAAGCACTCGAATGGTATCAAAAAGCCGCTGATAACGGTGCAACTGATGTTGAATTGAAAGTGAAAGAACTGACCAAAAAACTTAATAAATAATGGAAAACTCCTATAAAAATAAGGAATAGATATATGAGACACCTATTGTTACTTTGCTTTTTTCTCAGTTTCAGCCCATTAATTTCTGCATTTACACTCAATGATCCCTGCAAAATAAATGAACAATCATTTTCTGTTTGCCTAAAATTAGCGACAGAAGGTAATGCAACCGCACAATATAAAACAGGGAGGTTGTACGAAAAAGGAACAGGTATACAGCAAGACTACAAAGAAGCCTACAAGTGGTATCAACAAGCCGCAGATCAGGGAAATACAGACGCTCAATATTATCTTGCCTCTCTCTATAAGAGTGGATTGGGTGTACAACAAAATTATCAAAAAGCCGTTAAATGGCATACCTCGGCCGCTACTCAAGGAAATGTCTATTCACAAGCATCTTTATGTTATTTTTATATAGAAGGATTAGGCGTAGCACGAGACTATCAAAAAGCATTGAAATGGTGTACCAAAGCCGCTAAAAGAAATGAAGCTTCTGCACAAGCTAATATGGGATACATGTATTTTAATGGATTAGGTGTAGAGCAAATCTATAGTGAAGCCATCAAATGGTATACTAAAGCCGCCGAAAAAGAGGATGTATACTCACAAAATAAACTTGGCGATATTTATAGTGAGGGGTTAAGGGTTCCTCAAAACTACTCCGAAGCCGCCAAATGGTATACCAAAGCTGCTGAGCAAGGGGATAAAAGGGCGCAGTTTACGCTGAGTCTTTTTTATGCCAAAGGGTTAGGTGTAGAGCAAGATTATCAAAAAGCGATCGTATGGGGTACAAAAGCAGCCAAACAAGGGAGTCCGGATGGCCAGAATATCTTAGGATTCTTTTATATGAAAGGGTTGGGTGTACCAAAAGATGGTTCCGTTGCGATGAAATGGTTTTTGAAAGCCGCAGCTCAAGGTGATTCCACCGCACAAAATAATATTGGTCAACTTTATTGGTATGGAAATGGTGTAAAAAAAGATAGTTTCGAAGCTATGATATGGTTTATTAAAGCGGCAGATCAAGGCGATGCTTATGCCCAGAGAAATCTGGCAATGATTTATGAACTTGGTCATGTAGTGCCTAGAGATTATAAAAAAGCACTTGAACTCTATCAAAAAGCGTCAGATAAAGGTCTTAGTAATTTAGAAGCAAAAATTCAGGAATTAAAAGAAAAACTGAATCGTTCATAAAAACTCTATTTAGCTTACAGAATCTAAATAAAGCGTCACTTAATGACGCTTTATTTAAAAACTTATTAATTCAATTATCTTTAATTTATGCAATACCCCTACCATTCGGAGAATGTTAAAAGATACGGAATAATCGGGATAGACCATCATACCTATCTTCATCTTCTTTTTCTTTTACCTCTAGGTGTAGAGCATACTTATCCCATATCAGGCATTGATTTCCCACCCAAGGAGGGGGCGTGGGCAGGCCATTTTTCCAAAATTGTACTTTACTCGCAACTTGAGGGTTAGCCCTGTTCCTGAAAATCCATCTTAATTCTATTCCCGTTATACCTTTTATATTTTTATACCTGTTATTATTTAACTCTACAGCCACAAATTCATTATCTTCCTTATTAACATCCTTATTTTTATCCTTATTTATATTAGTATCCTCATCTCCATTAGAATCATATTTACTAATAAGTTCTTCTATATTTATACCATCAAGTATAAAATGAATATGTGTGTTTTTTATTAATTCATCATTATTTATACTTACCCAAGATACTGCTCCTTTGCATTTCCTCCCTATAATTTGTCTGCTGTAGTCTGTTCTTTCCATTACGCTACGATATTTATTATTTATCTTCAAATATCTAAAGAAACTTTCTTCATGCTTTCTGTAGATATCATTTTTCATGTATTGAAATTTTATCTTAACCTCCTTGAGGTCTTTAATATCCTCCGGATCTTCTAATTCCATGCCTGATGAAGCAAAATCATTCGCATCTTTCCACTCTAAGGGAATAAAATAATCACTCATAAGTGCCGGAGGATAATCTTTATGCTCATAATGAGTTATTGAATCTTTAAAATAATTGTTATTATAAATATATTTTCTTATTTTATTTACCAATCCATATATTAAATCACCTTTATGGAATTCTCTTCTAAAAGGAAGGTAAAATGGCATAACTCACCCCCACTTACTATGCAATAGGTTTGAGACTATTATTATACCATTTAATTTTAAAAATAAAGTAGTCAAGTGAATAATTTACAAAGGCGAGATGGTGGCATCAAAGTCCACCATCCAGCCCGTTAAATAACTTACCTCTACTGATTCGATTTTATATCGTTTAACTCCACTTTCTTATAAACAACTAAATTCTCACGATCTTCATCTGGTCTATGACCATGCCAAAATAATTCCATTCCCTCCGGAGCGGGATCAACCTCTTCGGATAAAACCATCAACCATTCACATTTTTCAGGAGTATCAAATGCTTTCTGCTTCCGGAGCAATATATGAGCATAATAATAAAGCATTGGCGCTTCGGACTCTCCAATGTTATATGATGCCATACAGTGATTCTCTTGATATATCCCGGAAATAGTCTGCTTTAGGTCAATAAATACATCTTGATAACTTTTGGCATAATCAATCCAGCCAACAAATAATGTAAATATTAATCCCCATACTGTGGCAATACCCATAATCCAATTTTGGGCAGCGCGCAAAGCAGGAGATTGGGAGAGAATCCAACGTTTAGCGATCCATATAACTGTAATCAAAACAGCAATAGTAAATGCCACCATCGAAAAGTGCATCTGATAACTCATTGGCAACCATCTACCCAATGGTTCTAGCAAATAATTATAATCACTGGAAATTGATAAGAAGTAACTACTCCATAAAAATACAATCAGAACAAACCAAATGATGGAGAATATACCACTTAAATATTTGTAAATTCTCTCAGGGAATTTGATGAATACTTCCGTAGCTAAAATCGCCATTGGTGCAATAAAAGGTAATAAGTATAACGCACGACCAGAAGCTGATATCTGTAATAAAATAACACCTAATACAGTAAATGCCGTACAAAGGAAATAATGTTTGTCTGATAGAGATTTAATTGGGTGTTTTAATATAAAGATAAAAGCCAATATGCCGGACGGCAGGGCAAAAAACAGCACTGCTTCAGGGATCATCGTCAAATTACCTCTGGCACCAAGATCTTCAACAGAGAAACCTAAAAAACGACCAATGTTGTTATCCCAGAACCAGACTTTAAATAAATCCGGATGTTCAAGATATAACATAACTGGCCACGGTAAGATTAAAACCAATGCAATTATTCCTGACAATAAAGCATTCAGCCAGTATTGTTTGGTTCTGCAACATTTCAGAAAAACAGGCGCCAGAACAAGGCACATCCATAATAGCCCGGGAATAAATACCCCTTTTGATAACAGTGTCGTCGCTGTACCGGTGATCAACCATAAACAGGAATAGCCTGTTTTTTCGTTTTTAATTAATCCCAGCAAGCCGTATAAACCGATAACTGTTCCTGCTATCAATGAAGTATCGGTAAACATATCGTGACTATGACGGACTAATCCGGGAGCACTTGCATACAGGGCAAAGGCGATCCATATCCGACTGTCTGTAAAATTTCTGATATCAAATACACGGCGAGCCAGAAGAATAAAAAAGGAAAAATTGATTATAGAAAATAATAAAGAAGCCGTTCTGGCGGCATCATGCATTGGTAGCCAGGGCGATAATAGATGTATGAATGTCGTTGCCGTCCAATAATATAACGGAGGCTTTTCCATAAAAGGTTGTCCCGCATTGATGGTTACCAACCAATTTCCGGTTTCATACATCGTTTGAATAATACCAAAACTATAATTTTCATCTTGTTTCCACGGATTATGCCCATAAATACCGGGTAACAAATAAAGCAATATAAAAACTATAAATAACAGTAAGGCTTTGATATCTGTTTGGCTCAGCTTATTAGGGTTATTCATCAATATTTACCAAGTGAAATTAATATTTATTTTCTCCATAAAAAATCATTAAGTATATTAGCCAATTAAAAATCATAACAAAAGGTACTGAGGAGCCTCTCGTTTATTGGTACCTCAAAAAATACTGTATAAATAACCACTATTAATGCTATAATTGAAACCATCTTTGGTAATACGGATTCTGGCTGATAACGCTTAAGCAGAAAGATTATGCAGATAAATCACGTTGAGCAAGGTTTTATACTCACTCGCCACTGGAAAGATACATCATCTGGCATTGAGTTAGTGTATTGGCTGGTGACGGATACGGGCGCACGCCGCATCACTATTCCTCGTCAAAAAGCCGTGGCCTTTATTCGCCAATGCGATTTACCTAAAGCGGAACGTTTACTCGCACAAAAGCAGCACTGCGAATTCAAAGTATTGCCACTGAAAAATTTCGAACGCCAACCTGTCGCAGCATTATATTGTTCGCAATATCGTCAATTACAACATCTGGAAAAAATCCTCAGAGAACAAGATATCCCACTCTACGAAACTGATATTCGTCCCCCCGATCGATTTATGATGGAGCGTTTTATTACAGCTTCTGTCTGGTTCAATCGGAAATCGGACGGCAGTTATCAGATAAAACCCAACCCTGTTTATCGACCTGATATGAAATGGGTATCGCTGGATATCGAAACCAGTCAGCATGGGGAGTTATATTCGATTGGTCTGGCCGGATGCGGGGATAAAACTGTGTTTATGCTGGGGCCGGAGAATGGTAATCAGCAGGATCTCGATTTCAGATTAGAGTATGTTGCCAGCCGCCCGATGATGCTGGAAAAACTTAATGAATGGCTGGCTGATTACGATCCCGATGCCATTATTGGCTGGAATTTGATTCAGTTTGATTTACGGGTTTTACAACAACATGCTGAGCGCTATAACGTGCCGCTAAAGTTTGGTCGCAATCAAGGCTTACTCGAATGGCGCGAACACGGTTTCAAACCGGGGCACTTTTTTGCATCAGCAGAAGGTCGCCTGATTATTGATGGCATCGATGCACTGAAAACCGCAACGTGGAATTTCCCTTCATTCAGTCTGGAATACGTCGCGCAAAAACTATTAGGGGAAGGCAAGGCTGTTGATAATCCTTATGACCGGATGGATGAAATCAACCGCCGTTTTCAGGAGGATAAACCGGCCCTCGCTCACTATAATTTGCAGGACTGTATTCTGGTCAATCGTGTCTTTGAAAAAACCGATTTAATTGCGTTCTTATTGGAAAGAGCCTCAGTAACCGGATTGGCTGTGGATCGCACCGGAGGCTCTGTCGCGGCGTTCACGCATCTTTATTTGCCGAGAATGCACCGTATTGGTTATGTTGCTCCGGTATTGCCAACTTATTCCGATGATAGCAGTCCGGGCGGTTTTGTGATGGATTCGTTTCCCGGTCTGTATGATTCGGTATTAGTGCTGGATTATAAAAGCCTCTATCCTTCGATTATCCGCACGTTTCTGATTGATCCCGTCGGAATGGTCGAAGGTCTTGCCCATCCCGACAGTGAACATGCCGTGCCCGGTTTCCGGCAGGCGTTTTTTTCCCGCACACAACATTGCCTGCCTGATATCGTCACACAAATCTGGCATGAGCGTGACAAGGCAAAAAAACAACAGAATGCGCCGCTTTCCCAAGCCCTGAAAATTATTATGAATGCGTTTTATGGTGTACTCGGTGCTTCCGGATGCCATTTTTTTGATCCTCGGCTGACTTCCTCAATTACCCTGCGCGGTCACAAAATCATGCACCAAACCCGTGAGTTGATCGAATCACAGGGCTATCAAGTGATTTATGGTGATACGGATTCAACCTTTGTCTGGCTGAAACATACGCATTCTGAAGAAGAAGCCTGCCGGATTGGCCATTCACTGACGCAATTTGTCAATCAATGGTGGAGAAACCACCTCAAAACCGAATTTAATCTTGAAAGTACGCTGGAGCTGGAATTTGAAACGCACTACCGGCGTTTTCTGATGCCAACAGTACGGGGCGCGGAACAAGGCAGCAAAAAACGTTATGCCGGTTTAAGCGGTGATAAGGTAATTTTTAAGGGACTGGAAACAGTAAGAACCGACTGGACGCCACTTGCACAAATGTTCCAAAAAGAACTTTACACCCTGATTTTTTATCAAAGGCCTTATCAAAATTATATTCGTGAGTATATTGCCAGAACGATGACAGGTGAATTTGATGGTCGCCTTGTTTATCGCAAGCGCCTGCGCCGTAAATTATCTGATTATCAGCGTAATGTTCCCCCCCATGTCCGGGCAGCACGTTTGGCGGATGAGTATAATCAACAGCATAATCGTCCACTACAGTACCAAAATGGCGGTTGGATCAACTATATCATCACCCAGAACGGGCCTGAACCCTTAGAAAATCAGACTGCTGCACCAGATTATGAACACTATATCAACAAGCAGTTAATGCCGATTGCCGATGCTATTTTGCCATTTATTCAAGATGACTTTATCACCCTGCTGACAGGGCAAATGAGCATCTCTTTCGAATAATGGATATTTTTGCAGGTGACGGCTTGCTCCGCTTCAATTAACATATCGCCCCTCTAATGGGCAATGGTACTTTTGTGACTCCGTTTTCAAAGAACGGGGACCATAAAAATGTTATTGAAAACTATCCCTATCGATAACCAATGATGATCGATATCCAACAAAAGCAGCCACCCTGCAACCCTAAATAATATTGTCTAACAGAAAACTGAGCCAAAATTTATGCCATTTACTCTTGGTCAACGCTGGATAAGCGATACAGAAAGCGAACTTGGATTAGGAACAGTCGTCGCGCTTGATACGCGCATGATAACGTTACTTTTTCCTGCCAGCGGAGAAAACCGCCTTTACGCACGCAATGACTCCCCCATTACCCGCGTTATGTTTAATTTGGGTGACACCGTGACCAGTCATGAAGGCTGGAAACTCAAGATCGATGACGTTCAGCAAGATAATGGCCTGCTGATCTATGTCGGTACCCGTCTGGATACCGAAGAAGAAAATACCTGCCTGCGGGAAGTTTTTCTGGATAGCAAGCTGACGTTTAATAAGCCACAGGATCGTCTGTTTGCCGGTCAAATCGACCGCATGGATCGCTTTGCACTGCGTTTCCGCGCCCGTAAACACCAAAGCGAGCAGTTTCGACTGGCGGAAAGTGGATTACGTGGTATCCGGGCCAGTTTGATCCCACATCAGCTGCACATTGCCAATGAAGTTGGTAAACGTCACGCTCCTCGTGTGTTATTGGCCGATGAAGTTGGTCTGGGTAAAACAATTGAAGCGGGTATGATTATCCATCAGCAATTGATGGCGGGTCGGGCAGAACGTGTACTGGTCATCGTACCTGACAGTTTGCAGCACCAATGGCTGGTAGAAATGCTGCGCCGATTCAATCTGCGTTTCTCGCTGTTTGATGATGGCCGGTATAGCGAAGCGCTTCATGACAGCGATAATCCATTTGAAACAGAGCAATTGGTGATCTGTTCTCTGGATTTCGTCCGCCGCAATAAGCAACGTTTTGAGCATCTGCTGGAAGCAAGCTGGGATTTGATGGTAGTGGATGAAGCTCACCATCTGGCATGGAGTGAAAAAGCCCCGAGCCGCGAATATCAGGTTATCGAACAATTGTCAGAACAAACTCCTTCGGTTCTGCTGCTGACTGCAACACCTGAACAGTTAGGACAAGAGAGTCACTTTGCCCGCCTGCGTCTGCTCGATCCGAACCGTTTCCACGATTATCAGGCATTTATTGATGAACAACAGAAGTATCGCCCCGTTGCGGATGCGGTTACGTTGTTGTTATCCGGTGAAACCCTGAATAATGAGCAGCAAAATGTGATCGTCGAGCTGATCAGCGAGCAGGATATTGAACCTCTGCTGAAAGCGGCAAACAGTAATCAGGATGAAGAGAGTGAGAATGCGCGTCGTGAGCTGATCGCCATGTTGATGGATCGCCATGGCACCAGCCGCCTGCTGTTCCGTAATACCCGTGGTGGCGTGAAAGGTTTCCCTCATCGCGAACTGCACGAAATCAAACTGCCATTGCCGGCCCAGTACCAAACGGCAATCAAAGTTTCTGAAATCATGGGTGCCAAAAAGACGGTCGAAACGCGCGCTAAAGATATGCTCTATCCTGAGCGGATCTATCAGGAGTTCGAAGGTGAAAACGCCACATGGTGGAACTTCGATCCCCGCGTGGAATGGCTGATGGGTTTCCTGCTGGCAAATCGTGACGAAAAAGTGCTGGTGATTTGTGCCAAGGCAGAAACCGCCCTGCAACTGGAGCAAGTTCTGCGTGAACGTGAAGGTATCCGCAGTGCCGTATTCCACGAAGGTTTGTCTCTGCTGGAACGCGACCGTGCTGCCGCTTATTTCGCTTCTCAAGAAGACGGCGCGCAAGTGCTGCTCTGCTCTGAAATTGGCTCCGAAGGACGTAACTTCCAGTTCGCTAATCAGCTTGTTATGTTTGATCTGCCGTTCAACCCTGATTTGCTGGAACAGCGCATTGGTCGTCTTGATCGCATCGGTCAAAGCCGTGATATCAGGATCAGTGTGCCTTATCTGGAAAATACGGCGCAATCCATTCTTCTGCGCTGGTATCACGAAGGTCTGGATGCTTTTGAACATACCTGCCCGACCGGTCGTCCCATCTATGACAAGTATTATGAAATCCTGCTGAACTTCCTTGCCAAGCCAAATGAGCAAACCGGATTCAGTGAATTCATTACAGAATGCCGTACTCATCACGAACAACTGAAACAGCAATTGGAGCTGGGTCGTGACCGTCTGCTGGAGATGAACTCCAACGGTGGCGATCAAGGGCAAAAACTGGCAGAAAAAATCGCGGCGCAGGATAACGATACGGATCTGGTCAATTTTGCCTTGAACCTGTTCGATATCGTCGGCATTAATCAGGAAGATCACAGTGATAGCATTATTATCCTGCAACCGTCCGATCACATGCTGGTACCTGATTTCCCGGGATTACCGAAAGATGGCTGTTCCATTACGTTTGATCGTGAAAAAGCGCTATCCCGCGAAGATACCCAGTTCATGAGCTGGGAACACCCCATCATCCGCAATGGTCTGGATTTAATCCTGTCAGGGGATACAGGTAGCTGTGCTGTTTCCATCCTGAAAAACAAGGCACTGCCGGTCGGTACGCTGTTAGTTGAGTTAATTTACGTTGTTGAGGCTCAGGCACCGAAACATCTGCAATTGACCCGTTTCTTGCCACCAACGCCAGTGCGCCTGTTGTTGGATCTGAAAGGCACTAATCTGGCGGCTCAGGTGGAGTTTGAAAGTTTCAACCGTCAGCTAAATGCCATCAATCGCCACAATGCCAGCAAACTGGTCAATGCGGTACAGCAAGAAGTTCATACTATTTTGCGCCAGTCAGAACCGCTGGTTGAAGCACAAGCGCGCGAGCTGATTGAGAAAGCGAAGAAAGAGGCAGACGAAGCGCTGTCGGCAGAATTATCACGTCTGGAAGCCCTGAAAGCGGTTAACCCGAATATTCGTGATGATGAGCTGGACGCGATTGAGTCTGAGCATAAGCATCTTATGCTCAATCTTGATCAGGCCAGCTGGCGTCTGGATGCTATCCGTCTGGTGGTGGTTTCTCATCAATAGACAGCCTTAAATTCAGGGGCTTTCTCTACGAAATGCCCCTGATTTTTTGTCCTACCCGATTATTCTCTTCGACACAACTGGAGCTACTATGCTGGAGTCTTATAATCCCCCGACCGATCCCTGGTTATATGTGCTGTATCAGGATGAGCACATTATGGTTGTCAATAAACCCAGTGAATTACTTTCTGTACCGGGCAAAGCAGAAGAGCACAAAGACAGTATCATGACACGGATACAGGCTGAATTTCCCGCCGCCGAATCAGTACATCGATTGGATATGGCTACCAGCGGTGTCATGGTGGTTGCGCTGAATAAAGCCGCCGAACGTGAACTGAAACGTCAGTTCCGTGAACGTGAACCGAAAAAAGTCTATATCGCCCGGGTATGGGGAAAAATGGAACAGGAAGAAGGTTTGGTGGATCTGCCGCTAATCTGCGATTGGCCGAATCGTCCGAAACAGAAAGTCTGTTTTGAAACAGGAAAATCGGCGCAGACTGAATATCAAGTGCTGGAGTATGAAACTCTGGAAGATGAAGTAAAAGCGACGCGGGTCAGGCTGGCTCCAATCACCGGTCGCTCGCATCAGCTCCGTGTGCATATGCTGGCTCTTGGCTACCCTATTTTGGGGGACAGGTTCTATGCCCATACACAGGCAAGGGAACTGGCACCTCGCCTGCAATTACATGCACAGGAGCTATTCATTACTCATCCGGCTTATGGCACACCGATGCATTTTGAGTGCAAAGCTGATTTTTGATGAATGCCGCTTATCGTCAATGCTGATGTAATAGATGCTATTTAAAGCCTTTTTCTTTCTTGATGAGATCATAAGCGGCTTGGATGGACTGCGCTTTCTGTTTCGCTATTTCCATCATTTCTGGGGGTAAACCTTTTGCCACCAGTTTGTCAGGGTGATGTTCGCTCATCAGTTTTCTATAAGCTCGCTTAATGGTTGTGGCGTCATCATCTTCATTGACGCCCAATACCTTACAGGCATCTGCCAATGTCGCACGCTGTTGTCCATAGCCTTGATAACCTCCATTTTGTTGATATTGTCCACCGGAATTATTCCCGTCAAAATGACGTCCTCCTTCCATCATGGCAAGGAACTGTTCAAATTGGGTGCGGGAAATGCCTAACTCTTCGGCTATGACAAACAGAACTGTTCTTTCGTTCGGATGTAGTTCTCCATCAGCAAATGCGGCTTGTAACTGAATTTCCAGAAACATCCGGATCAGGTCGAAACGCCCGAAGCAGGCACGACGTAATTGCCTTAATGTTTCACGCAGGGGGAACTGAGGCTGTTTACCCTCACGAAACGCCTTCTGCGCAGAAACCCGAGCTTCACCATGCAGTTGCATTCTATCCATCAGTTGAGTGGCTAGCTGGATATCTGTCTCTGTGACCCGGCCTTTGGCTTTGGTCAAATGCCCCAATACTTGGAACGTGCTGCGGAAAAACAGCAGTTGTCGGGTCGGGCCTTTGCTTGTCGCACCCAAATTCCGTGCCCTGACTTTGTCAAGGATATGACCCAGCAACACGCCGATCACTATCCCCCAGAAACCAGCGCCAGAAGCAATACCAAATATTAATCCAAATAATTTTCCCCAATACTGCATATAGTCTTCAATTCCCCAATGCCCTGAGCGCAATTTTGCATTATCATACTATCCATTAAGCTCTGTGCCTAACAGCAAGATAAGCAAAGTTAAACTTTACTCTGGCGCATATTTATTAACTGCGTTAGTCTCTGAGCGTTTGCCGGCATGATGCCACTGATGACGGAACCGCATAAAACATCTATGAATAAATGTTATCCCACTCTGCTGGCCACAATGGTATGGGCAGCAATTTACAGTCAGCAGGCACATGCTGACCTTGCAGCACAATGTATGCTGGGCATACCTGTTTACGATAAGCCGATTATCACAGGCGATCCCAATACAATTCCGATTAACATTAAGTCTGATGATACCCGGGGTGAATATCCCAATGCGGTTGATTTCATTGGTAATGTTGATATCCAACAAGGCAATAAAACGCTGACTGCCGATAAAGTACGGTTAGAACAAACACAAGATAAAGACCCCGTCCGGACTGTTACCGCAGTAGGTAATGTCAGCTATGATGACCCCCAGATCATTTTAAAAGGGCCACGTGCGTGGGCTAACCTGAACAATAAAGATGCCGATGTAGAACAAGGCAATTACCAGATGGTTGGTCGTCAGGGACGTGGTAGCGCAGATAAGATGATGCTGCGTGATGAAAACCGCTATACCATCTTGAATAACGGGATCTTCACTTCCTGCTTACCGGGTAATGATAGCTGGAGTGTGGTCGGCTCGGAAGTTATCCTCGACCGTGAAGAAGAAGTTGCGGAAATCTGGAACGCCCGTTTCCGGTTAGCCAATGTGCCGGTGTTTTACAGTCCCTACTTACAGTTACCGATTGGTGACAAGCGCCGTTCAGGTTTCTTGCTCCCCAACGCCAGTTTCTCCAATAAAGACGGCTTCCAATTCACACTGCCGTATTACTGGAATATCGCTCCCAACTATGACGCCACCATTACGCCGCATATTATCACCATGCGCGGTTTCAAGCTGGATAATGAATTCCGCTATCTGACCAAAGCGGGGACGGGCACGGTTGCGCTGGATTGGATTGGTCATGATCGTCTGTATGAAGAAGATAAAAAACTCAAAGCCAGACCGGAGAGAGACAGCAGCGACCGCTGGTTATTCTACTGGAATCATAGCGGTGTCATGGATCAGGTCTGGCGTTTCAGTGCTGACTACACCAAAGTCAGTGATCCGAACTATTTTACTGACTATACTTCACAGTACGGTTCCAGTACCGACGGCTATGCTACCCAGAAATTCAGTGTTGGCTATGCTCAACAAAACTGGAATGCCACACTGGCAACCAAGCAATTCCAGATTTTTACCGCAAGTGAGGGCAGAAAAGCCTACAGGGCTACTCCTCAACTGGATCTGAATTACTATAAAAATGATTTAGGCCCATTTGATTTTCATACCTATGCACAAGTGGCTAAATTTACCAGCGTAGGCAATCAATGGCCGGATGCAACACGTTGGCATCTTGAACCTGCCATTAATCTACCGCTCTCCAATGGTTGGGCCAGCCTCAATAACGAATTCAAATTGATGGCGACCCATTACGAGCAGGATATCTCTGATGAGGCAAAAGCAAGAAATGCCTTATTGGAAAAATCGGTTAACCGTGTCCTTCCGGTGTTTAAATCAGATGCGAAGATGGTGTTTGAGCGCGCCATGCATTTCAATCAGGATTACACCCAGACGCTGGAACCTCGCGTTCAATATCTTTATGTGCCTTATAAGAATCAAGACAACATAAATAACTTTGATTCATCATTGCTGCAAGCAGATTATACCGGCCTGTTCCGCGACCGCTTTTTCAGTGGACTGGATCGCATTTCATCTGCCAATCAGTTTACCGCCGGTGTTACTTCCCGCATTTATGATGAAGATTTAGTTGAACGTTTTAGCCTGTCTGTAGGTCAAATCTACTACTTTGAACGTCCGCGTGTCGGAGAGAATGACCCCACCCCGAGCAGCAAGGATATTATCAGGAACAAAAAAGGCACCGGACCTACTACATGGGCAGGAGATGCTCACTGGAGAGTCAATGATTCCTGGGGGCTCAAAGGCGGGCTGCAATATGATAATCGCCTGAGCAGCGTGACTATGGCCAATGCTGTCGTTGAATACCATCATGATGCTGACCGGCTGTTGCAGTTAAACTATCGTTTTGTCGATCGTGATTATATTCAGGCCACGCTCGGGACATTGCCCGCTTATCAACAAGGGATTTCTCAGGTCGGTATCACAGGAAGTTGGCCGTTGTCTGATCGCTGGGCGTTTGTCGGTGCGTATTACTACGACACCAAAGAGAAACAACCTGCTAACCAGATGGTGGGGCTGCAATACAACACTTGCTGCTGGGCAGTCAATGTGGGTTATGAACGCAAAATCGTCAACTGGCGATTCGGCAGCAGTCAATATGACAACAAATGGTCATTCCATTTTGAACTTCGTGGCTTAAGTAACAATCATAGTTTGGGTAGTCAGAAAATGTTGCAGCGAGGCATTCTTCCGTACCAGCGGGCATTCTGATACCAATAAACACAATGTATACACAATAACCCCGCCAAGGCGGGTTTAATATAATGGGAAATGTATGAAGAACTGGAGAACGCTCATTCTCGGATTGATGTTTTCAGTAAACTCTGTCGCTCTGGCAGCACCACAAGAAATCAATAAGGTGTCTGCCGTTGTTAACAATGATGTCGTACTGGAAAGTGACGTCAACAGCCTCTTACAATCCGTTAAACTCAATGCAAAACATGCAGGACAGCAGATACCGGATGAGAAGGAACTTCGCCACCAGATCCTTGAGCGCCTGATTATGGATGACATCATTCTGCAAATGGCAAAGCAGATGCAGATTACTATCCCTGATCAAGCTCTGGATTCTGCTATCACAGATATCGCCGCTCAAAACCATTTGGGCCTTGCCCAGTTGAAACAAAGTCTGGCCGCAGATGGCATTAATTTTGAGACTTACCGCAATCAGATCCGTAAGGAAATGACGATCGCGGAAGTACGCAATAATGAAGTACGTCGCCGCATTACTATCCTGCCACAGGAAATTGACTCACTGGCTAATCAAATGGGTAGCCAGAATAATCAGGATACGGAGTTGAATATCAGCCACATCCTGATCCCTCTGCCGGAAAATCCAAGTCAGGAGCAGGTAGAAAAAGCAGAAGCTACGGTCAGCAAAATTTTGTCTGAGCTCAAGGGTGGCGTAGATTTCGGTAAACTGGCCATTACTCATTCTGGTGATACACAAGCCCTGAAAGGGGGCAATATGGGATGGAGTAAGCTTCAGGAGTTACCGTCTCTGTTCTCTGAACAGCTCCAGTCAGCAAACAAAGGACAGATTATTGGCCCGATTCGCTCCGGCGTTGGCTTTCACATTCTGAAAGTAAATGATATCCGGGGTGGTCATATGCCGATCGCTGTTACTGAAGTGAATGCCCGCCATATTCTGCTGAAAAAAACACCGGTAATGAGCGATGATAAAGCTCGCAGTGAATTGATGAAACTCAGAGAAGAGATCGCAAGCGGCAAAATCACATTCGAAGAAGCAGCGAAAGAACATTCTGAAGATCCGGGTTCAGCCATGCGTGGCGGAGAACTGGGTTGGAATTTGCCGAGTGCTTATGATCCGGCTTTCCGTGATGCGTTGCTAAAACTGAAAAAAGGCGAGATAAGTCAGCCTGTTCATTCCGCTTTCGGCTGGCATCTGATCCAACTGCTTGATAGCCGCAAGATTGACAGAACAGATGCCGCACAGAAAGATCGGGCTTACCGTCTGCTGTTCAACCGTAAGTTCAATGAAGAAGTACAAAGCTGGATGCAGGAACTGCGTGCCACTGCTTATGTGAAAATTCTAGATGGTAGAGATGCAAAATAATAAACCTATCATTATCACCCCCGGCGAACCAGCCGGGGTTGGTCCGGATTTAGTGATTGCCCTCGCTCAAAAAGAGTGGCCTATCCAATTGGTTGTCTGTGCTGATCCGGAGTTGATGCTCTCCCGGGCCAAGCAACTGAATTTGCCCCTGCAACTGCACACTTATTCTCCTGAGCACATTGCCCCATCACAAGCAGCCGGAACGCTGACTATCCTCCCCGTCTCTCTCCAATCTCCTGCCATTGCGGGTGAACTGAACCGGGAAAACGGGAAATATGTCACGGAAACACTGGCAAAAGCCTGTGATGGTTGTCTGAATGGGGAGTTTTCGGCTCTCGTGACAGGCCCTGTCAATAAGGCCGTCATTAATGATGCCGGAGTATCCTTTACCGGACATACTGAATTTTTTGCCGATCGCAGCCAGTGCTCAAAAGTGGTCATGATGCTGGCAACAGAAGAATTGCGGGTAGCTCTGGCAACAACGCACCTGCCCCTTCTGGATGTTCCCAAAGCGATTACTTTCGATTCTCTGCGGGAAGTTGTCACTATTCTCAACCATGACCTGAAAACCAAATTCGGTATTCCCCGTCCTCACATCTATGTTTGTGGCTTGAATCCTCACGCTGGTGAAGGCGGGCACATGGGCCGGGAAGAAATAGACGTCATTATTCCTGCATTAAACAGTCTGAGGAAAGAAGGCATATGGCTCGAAGGTCCTTTACCCGCCGATACGCTATTCCAGCCCAAATATTTGGATAATGCGGATGCAGTGCTTTCCATGTATCACGATCAGGGGCTACCCGTGCTAAAATACCAGGGTTTTGGCAGAGCCATGAATATCACATTGGGACTGCCATTTATCCGAACGTCTGTCGATCATGGCACAGCACTGGAGCTGGCAGGGACAGGTAAAGCCGATGTGGGTAGTTTTATCACCGCATTAAATCTAGCAATTAAAATGATACAAAACATTAATGAATAATAAAGTCCATCAAGGGCATCATGCCCGTAAACGTTTCGGGCAGAACTTTTTAACCGATCAATTTATCATTCATAGCATTGTTGATGCGATGCACCCACAAGCGGGTCAAGCTGTAGTAGAGATTGGCCCGGGTCTGGGAGCGTTGACTGAGCCAGTCGGTGAGCGCATGGATAAAATGACTGTCGTCGAGCTTGACCGCGATCTGGCTGCTCGCCTGCATGTCCATCCAAAGCTGAAAGATAAGCTGACAATTATCCAACAAGATGCAATGACAGTTGATTTTGGCCAACTTGCCAAAGAGCGTGGGCAGCCCCTGCGTGTGTTTGGTAACTTGCCTTATAATATCTCTACGCCATTGATGTTCCATCTTTTCAACTATACTGATGCTATCGCTGACATGAGCTTCATGTTGCAAAAAGAAGTGGTGAATCGTCTTGTTTCAGGACCGGGCAGTAAAGCCTACGGGCGTTTAAGTGTGATGGCACAATACTACTGTCAGGTAATCCCTGTCCTTGAAGTGCCGCCTACAGCATTTACACCAGCACCAAAAGTAGATTCAGCCGTGGTGCGCTTGATCCCACACAAAACTATGCCTTATCCTGTTCAGGACATTCGCATGTTAGCCCGAGTGACAACTCAGGCATTTAACCAACGTAGAAAAACTATCCGCAACAGCCTTGGAAATATTCTTTCTGTCGAACAGTTATCTGAATTGGGCATTGATCCGGGTACGCGGGCTGAAAACATCTCTGTCGAGCAATACTGTAAGGTAGCAAACTGGTTATCGTCTCAGTCTGAAGTTGTCGAAAACCAATAAATATCCGTTACAGTAATAGGAGGCACCTATGCTCAACGAACCAAGAATTAATATTCAAGTACAAAGTGCTTATGTAGAAAGTCAATCACAGCCAGAGCAACAACGTTTTGTGTTTTCTTATACAATATCAATTCGTAATCTTGGGCATTCTCCCGTGCAACTTATTAGCCGTTACTGGCGCATTACTAACAGTAATGGCCACAAAATAGAAATTCAGGGTGAAGGGGTTGTGGGAAAGCAACCTTTGATCCTACCGGGAACAGAATATCTCTATAGTAGCGGGGCTGTTCTGGAAACGCCCCTGGGCACGATGGAAGGCCACTATGAGATGATTGATCACGATGGTCATCCGTTTCGTGCCGATATTCCGGTATTCCGACTGGCAATTCCAACGCTAATAAATTAATTATGGCTACATACCTTATTGGCGATATTCATGGCTGTTATCGTGAATTACGCGCCTTATTAGAACAAGTCGATTTTAATTCCAACAAAGATACTTTATGGCTGACGGGCGATCTGGTCGCCCGTGGCCCTGATTCGCTGGCTGTGCTGCGTTACATCAAGCAACTTGGTTCCGCAGTCAGGCTGGTATTGGGTAACCACGATCTGCATTTGCTGGCTGTCTACGCCAAAATCAGCCGCAATAAGCCAAAAGATTTGTTGGATGAATTACTCACAGCGCCGGATATCGATGAATTAATAAACTGGCTGAGAAAACAGCCTATTTTGCAAATCGATGACAAATTGAAGCTGGTTATGGCACATGCAGGACTCACACCACAATGGGATTTGTCCACAGCCAAAATGTGTGCCCATGAAGTAGAAGCCATTCTTCGCAGTGACAGCTATCCCTTATTTCTCAATGAAATGTATGGGGATATGCCGAATAGCTGGACGCCTGAATTACGTGGTCTTGCCCGCTTGCGTTACAGCACCAATGCACTGACACGAATGCGTTATTGTTTCCCCAACGGTCAATTGGATATGCTCTGCAAATCTAAACCCGAAAATGCGCCGGCCCCACTGAAACCCTGGTTCGATATACCACGCAATATTCCTGAAGACTATTCCATTGCATTTGGTCACTGGGCTGCATTGGAAGGTCAGGGAGTACCCGCGAATATCTATGCATTGGATACAGGCTGTTGTTGGGGAGGTAAATTGACGATGCTGCGTTGGGAAGATAAGAAATATTTCAGTCAGGCATCATTGCTCGCTCAACCGAAGAAGTAAATCTGTAACACCGGAGTATCTTTCGGTACTCCACCATAAATTTAAGATAGTTTTAGAATTTCCTCCCTATTCGCGCTATGATTGCGCTCAATAAATTAACGTTTTAATTAAACGCAATCGATAGAATAACAAATCCTGATAGCCACAATATTGGGATATTCATCCCGGTAATTATTTGAGTTAGATCCAATTAGCAATCATAGGAATTGCTATTCTTGTTGTGGAAACTATTTATTCCTGTTGTGGAGACTATTCCTATCGTGGAGCAAGTATGTCACTGAGTCGGCGCCAATTTATTCAGGCTTCTGGTTTGGCAATGTGTTTAGGGGCACTTCCTTTTGCCGTTCGGGCCAATAAAAATCAACAAACTAAATTGCCGCTTCCGCCCTTATTGGAATCCCGAGGTGGACAGCCTCTATTTTTAACGCTACAAAAAGCCCACTGGTCATTTAACGGGCATAATAAAGTTCCGGTCTGGGGTATTAATGGACATTATTTAGGGCCAACTATTCGGGTTCGTCGTGGGGACGATGTCAAACTGATATATAGCAACCGCTTGTCTGAACCCGTCTCAATGACGGTGGGTGGCTTGTTAGTCCCCGGAACTTTGATGGGCGGCTCATCTCGCGTGATATCACCGGGTGAAAGTTGGTCACCGGTTATCCCTATAGCTCAGCCCGCAGCAACCTGTTGGTATCATGCCAACACACCGAACCGAATGGCCCGGCATGTTTATGCTGGTCTGGCCGGAATGTGGCTGGTGGAAGATGAAAGCAGCCGTAGTCTGCCTTTACCCAAACATTATGGCGTTGATGATTTCCCTGTTATTTTGCAGGATAAACGACTGGATAATTTTGGTGTACCACAATACAACCCACCCGCGAATCAAGGTTTTCTCGGTGATACTTTGGTGGTTAATGGTGTCGAAAATCCTTTTATTGAAGTTGCCAGAGGCTGGGTCAGACTGCGTTTATTAAACGCCTCTAATGCCCGGCGATATGAATTGCAGCTCAGTGATGGAAGTCCCCTTTACATGATTGGCACTGATCAAGGGTTACTGCCTGCACCTGTGGTGACACAACAACTACCACTTGCTCCGGGCGAACGTCGTGAAATCCTGATAGACATGTCGAAGGTGGAGAGTGTTACCATTACTGCGGGAGAATCAGCGGGCGTGATGGATCGGTTGAAAGGGTGGTTTGAACCTTCAACCAAACTACGCTCAACCACAGTCTTGACGCTTAAAGCCAGCGGTTTGCTTCCATTGGTGACGGATCAACTGCCTACGCAGCTTGTAGATGATAATCCACAAGTCAGTTCATCCATCCGAAGTCGCCAGCTTACTTTAGGGGACGATTCCCAAGGGATTAACGGCACACTGCTGAATGAGAACCGGATCGATATCACCAGTCAGCAAGGGGCATGGGAACGTTGGATAATCACCACATCAACACCTCAGCCTTTCCATATTGAAGGGGTAAGGTTTAAAGTCATCAGCCTTAATGGCAACCGCCCTGAGCCAGAGGATTATGGCTGGAAAGATACAGTTTGGATTAATCAGCGGGCAGAATTGTTGGTCAATATGATGCAGCCTTCTTATGAACACTTTCCTTATATGTATTACAGCCAGATCCTGGAAATGGCAGATCGGGGAATAGCCGGTCAATTGGTTGTCAATCCCGCTTAAATGTAATCTCCCTTGAAAAGAAACCCAATCACTGTCTTACCCAATAGCTCCGATCATCCAGTGAGGTAGCATAGTAAGATAGTGTATTCGGAATTGGTACGTTAAATAATGGATGGTTTAGCTATTAGTATGCGAACTCACTATTTGTCCTGAAAAACTGCTAATCTTATCGACTGAGAGTAACCCTTTCCGTATAGTGTCCAAAATTTTCATACTACCTCCTGTAAGGTGACTTAATGAATATCAGCTTGATTGCTGCGATGGCAATGGACCGAGTCATCGGTATGGAAAATGCCATGCCGTGGACTCTGCCAGGTGATTTGGCCTGGTTCAAACGCAATACACTCGGAAAGCCAGTTGTGATGGGCCGGGTGACTTATGAATCGATTGGTCGCCCTTTGCCGGGACGACTGAATATCGTGATTAGCAGTCAACCTGCAAGTGATGATCAGGTCACTTGGGTAAACTCCATTGAAGCAGCGTTGGCTGCTGCCGGTGATGTTGAAGAAATCATGGTGATGGGAGGAGGAAAGATTTATGAGCAGTTCATTCCTCTGGCAAATCGTATGTACCTGACGCACATTGATGCAGAAGTCATTGGTGACACACATTTCCCTGATTATGAGCCTGATGAGTGGAATTCAGTTTTTACCGAATATCATGATGCAGATGAAGACAACTCACATGGCTATTGTTTTGAAATTCTAGAGCGCCGTGACTAATACAGGTCATCACATTTAACGCGCAGCGTTCTGTTGCAGTGTTTATTACGGTAGCAATCCGGCAATCCTTTATCCGGTGCGCCGTGAGACCCCGTCCTTCGGACGGGGCGATATCAACGCTAACCTTGCTTATCAAGTTTCTCGACTTCTTTATTCAACTCATCAATTTTAGCCTGCATCATTTGCCGACAATGTTCTGCCAATTCACGCACCTGATCTTTGGTATATTTCGTGGTATCAATCGGGGGTAACATTTCGATAATAACAGTCCCATTATTCCAACGATTAAGTTTTATTTTCTCATGTGTTGAAGAGGCACAGACGGGTACGATAGGCACACCTGCCATAATGGCCGCATGAAAAGCCCCTGTTTTGAAAGGCAATAATCCGCGACCACGACTGCGGGTTCCTTCCGGAAACATCCAGACTGAAACCTGCTTCTTTTTGATCTGTTCGACAACCTGTGAAATGGTGCCATGTGCTTTTGTCCGGTTTACTCTGTCGATCAGAATATTACCCGTCAGCCAATAAAGCTGACCAAAGAAGGGAATAAATGCCAGACTTTTCTTGCCCACAGTGACAGTACGTGGTTGCACCGCGTTTGACATGGTCACCATGTCAAAATTATTTTGATGATTGCCAATATAGATGCCGGGCTTATATTCACGGGCTTCTGCTGGTATACGCTCTAACAATTTAATCCCGAACACTTTATGTAATTTGCCAAATGCATGACCGAAAGTCATAACATGGCGTGGATTGCGCGGGCTGAATAAACAATAGATAGAACCGAAAACACAGATTAGAATGCAAAGGAAAATAACAATTATTCCACGAATGATTGCTAGCATAGGTTGCCTCTTGTAGCGCGGGCCAGTATTACACTGACCCGCTATTATAATTTATACCTGTCGTTTTAAGATTGCCGCGTTGCGGGCAGTTCTAAGGCATAAAACCGATAGATATAGACTGTTACTGCCTCAACAAATTGTCATTAGACTAACTTATTGCTTGGGCATCTCCACTTCCACACGCTCAACACGCTGTAATCCGCGAGGTAATCCGGTGCCTTTGCGTCCTCTCTCTGCTCTGAATTTCTGTAAGTCCTCTGGACGCAGTTGCAACTTGCGCTTACCAAAGTAAAGCGTAATTGAGGATTGCGGAGACAATACCAATAACCAAGCCAACATATCTTCCCCTGATGTGGCTTGTGCGGCAGGAATGGAAACAATTTTGTTGCCTTTACCTTTCGATAGCTGTGGAAGATCTGCCACAGGGAACATCAACATGCGACCCGCTTTAGTAATCACCAGCAGCATATCATCCTGTTCATTGTTGATCTCCAACGGCTGCATGACCCTGGCATTTTCAGGCAACGTAATCAAAGCCTTACCTGCACGGTTTTTGGCAATCAAATCACTGAAAGTACAAATAAAACCGTAGCCCGCATCTGAAGCCATCAGGAACTTCTGATCTTCTTTCGCCATGAGGAGATGTTTGACCGATGCGCCCGCTGGCAATGCCAGTTTACCCGTCAGTGGCTCACCCTGTCCTCTGGCAGAGGGCAGATCCAGCGGATCAACGGAGTAACTGCGCCCTGTCGTATCAATAAAGACCACAGGCTGGTTGCTCTTGCCGCGTACCGCACTGCGGTAGCTATCGCCTGACTTATAATTCAAGCCGGTCGGATCGATTTCATGCCCTTTTGCACTACGCACCCAACCCATTTCTGACATAACAACCGTAATAGGCTCAGATGGCAGAATGTCATGATCGCTCATGGCCTTCGCTTCCGTGCGCTCTTTCAACGGGGAGCGGCGATCATCACCATAGCTTTCCGCATCGGCAATAATCTCTTTTTTCAGCAACGTACTTAATTTGCGCTCAGAACCTAAAATCGCCTGAAGTTTGTCACGCTCTTTTGCCAGTTCATCCTGCTCGCCACGAATTTTAACTTCTTCCAGCTTCGCCAGGTGACGTAATTTCAGATCCAGAATCGCTTCTGCCTGTGTTTCAGTTAAGCCAAAACGCTGCATCAGCACTGGCTTCGGTTCGTCTTCATTGCGAATAATATGGATCACTTCGTCAATGTTGAGGTATGCCGCCAACAAACCTTCCAGAATGTGCAGACGCTTAAGCACTTTTTCCAAACGGTGATTCAGTCGGTTACGCACTGTTTCACGACGGAAAACCAGCCACTCGCTGAGGATCTCAACCAGTCCCTTAACCGAAGGTCGGTTATCCAAACCAATCATGTTGAGATTAACACGATAGCTTTTTTCTAAATCCGTAGTCGCAAACAGGTGATTCATCACTTGTTCGACATCCACTCGGTTGGTACGAGGAACAATCACCAGGCGGGTTGGATTCTCGTGATCGGATTCGTCACGCAGATCTTCTACCATCGGCAACTTTTTCGCTCGCATCTGGCTGGCGATTTGCTCCAGAATTTTCGCGCCGGAGACTTGGTGTGGCAGGGCAGTGATAACAACGTTACTCTCTTCTTTCGACCAGATTGCCCGCATACGCACCGAACCACGACCATTTTTGTAGATCTTGCGGATATCTTCTTTTGGTGTGATGATCTCGGCTTCTGTCGGATAATCCGGCCCCTTGATGTACTCCATCGCTTCATCAAGTGACAAATCAGGCTTATCCAGCATCGCAATCAGCGCACTTGCCACTTCACGGGAATTATGAGGTGGAATATCAGTCGACATACCAACAGCAATGCCGGTGGTGCCGTTCAACAGGATATTGGGCAGGCGCGCAGGCAGCATTTTCGGCTCCTGCAATGTGCCATCAAAGTTTGGCACCCAATCCACAGTACCTTGCCCCAATTCGCTCAGCAGCAATTCAGCATATTTGGACAGGCGGGATTCGGTATAACGCATCGCCGCAAAGGACTTCGGATCATCCGGCGCACCCCAGTTACCCTGACCATCCACCAGCGGATAACGGTATGAGAAAGGCTGTGCCATCAAAACCATGGCTTCATAACAAGCACCGTCCCCGTGCGGATGGTATTTACCAAGCACGTCACCCACAGTACGGGCCGATTTTTTAAATTTGGCGCTACTGCTCAACCCCAGTTCCGACATCGCATAAACAATACGGCGCTGTACTGGTTTTAAACCATCACCGATAAAAGGCAGCGCCCTGTCCATGATGACGTACATGGAGTAATTCAAATAGGCGTTTTCAGTGAACTTGTGAAGCGGCTGGCGCTCCACACCATCGTGAGTTATCTCACTCATGTATTTATTTCCTCAGAATCTGTCTTGACTACCTGTGCGCTCTCTTTCATTTATGCGCTAAACTTCAATGTCGATGGAATCACCTTTCTCTTGCAGCCAATTACGGCGATCTTCTGAACGTTTCTTCGCCAGAAGCATATCCATGACTGAGAGGGTTTCCTGATAATTTTCATCGTCGATAGTCAATTGCACCAGACGGCGAGTGTTGGGATCTAATGTGGTTTCGCGCAACTGCATCGGGTTCATTTCACCCAAGCCTTTAAAGCGCTGAACATTCGGTTTGCCCCGCTTACGGCTTAAACGATCCAGTATGGCGTTCTTTTCCCCTTCATCCAGCGCATAATGCACTTCTTTGCCGAGGTCGATACGATACAGCGGCGGCATTGCCATATAGACATGACCGCGTTTCACCAAGGTCGGAAAATGACGGACAAACAGGGCACACAGCAGCGTTGCGATGTGCAAGCCATCAGAATCCGCATCCGCCAGTATGCAGACTTTACCGTAGCGGAGCTGGCTGAGATCCTCGCTATCGGGATCGATGCCAATTGCGACAGAAATGTCATGTACTTCCTGCGAAGCCAGCACTTCGTCCGAAGAAACCTCCCATGTATTCAGGATTTTTCCGCGCAGTGGCATGATCGCCTGAAACTCACGGTCACGGGCTTGCTTCGCAGAACCACCTGCTGAATCCCCTTCCACCAGAAACAGTTCGGTAATATTGAGGTCTTGCGCAGTACAGTCTGCCAGTTTACCCGGCAGCGCCGGGCCGTTGGTCAGTTTTTTACGCACGACTTTCTTCGCAGCACGCATCCTGCGTTGCGCACTGGCAATCGCCATTTCAGCAAGTTGTTCCGCATCCTGCGTGTGCTGGTTCAGCCATAAGCTGAATGCATCTTTCACAACACCAGAAACAAAGGCCGCAGACTGACGTGAAGAAAGACGCTCTTTAGTCTGTCCGGCAAATTGGGGATCCTGCATTTTGAGAGATAGCACGTAAGCACAGCGATCCCAGATATCATCAGCAGAAAGTTTGACGCCACGCGGCAATAAGTTGCGGAATTCACAGAATTCACGCATGGCATCAAGCAAACCTTGGCGCAGGCCATTGACGTGAGTTCCACCCTGAACTGTCGGGATCAGGTTCACGTAGCTTTCTGCCAATAATTCACCGCCTTCGGGCAGCCACAGCAATGCCCAGTCAACAGCCTCAGTTTCCCCGCTTAATACCCCTACAAATGGCGCTTGCGGCAACGTTACCAATCCATTGACAGCTTCCAGCAGATAATCGGTCAGCCCATCGGCATAACACCATTTCTGCTCGGTATCATTCAGTTTATCTTTAAAGACAATTTCAACACCCGGACATAATACCGCCTTGGCTTTCAACAAATGTGTCAAGCGGGTGACTGAAAAACGGGGAATATCGAAATAGCTTTCATCAGGCCAGAAATGGACACTCGTTCCGGTATTGCGTTTGCCACAACTGCCGATAATGTCCAATTCTTGGACTTTCTCACCATTTTCAAAGGCGATCTGGTGAACCTGACTGTTACGGCGGACCGTAACTTCCACACGTTTGGACAGGGCGTTTACCACAGAGATCCCGACGCCATGCAAGCCACCAGAAAATTGGTAATTTTTATTGGAGAATTTTCCTCCCGCATGCAGGCGGGTGAGGATCAATTCAACAGCAGAAACTTTTTCTTCAGGATGGATATCAACCGGCATGCCACGGCCATCATCTATCACTTCCAGAGACTGATCGCTGTGAAGGATCACTTCAATATGTTTCGCGTGACCAGCCAGAGCTTCGTCCACACTGTTATCGATCACTTCCTGTGCCAGATGGTTCGGACGGGTTGTATCAGTATACATTCCGGGACGACGACGTACTGGCTCCAGGCCACTGAGGACTTCAATGGCCTCTGCGTTGTAACTAGATTGAGTCATGTTGTAATTCTGTCGGTTGCTTCATTATTAGAGGGCCAATCAGTATTGATATACTGTTGATAATACCAGTCGCTTACCTATTTTTGGCAATTTTTTTACTATTGCCACTGGTTAACCCCAAGAAGTTAATGATTTGAGGGAAATAGTGTTCGAAACCAATAAAAGCATGATTCCCACCAGATTCAACCGTCTGCCGGCACTGCATCAGGTAAGCAACGGCCTGACGGTAATCGAGCACTTCATCCCCTGTTTGCTGCAATAACCAGATAAGATCA
Organism: Xenorhabdus littoralis; assembly: GCF_033949345.1. Classification (NCBI taxonomy): domain Bacteria; kingdom Pseudomonadati; phylum Pseudomonadota; class Gammaproteobacteria; order Enterobacterales; family Morganellaceae; genus Xenorhabdus; species Xenorhabdus littoralis. Next base: position 18,110 of record NZ_VCDP01000050.1, on the reverse strand, counting down.
GGTGATTCAAGCGGGTCAATGTGCATCACTTTGAGATCATGTATATCGCTTTGTTCGAGAGTATACCGCTCTTCGGTATAGGGATTCACGTTTTCCCCGAGATAATTCTGAAGCAAGTCGAATGGACGTATCGCAGGATTGACGACCACGGCAGGCAGGCCAAAGCATTGGGAAAGCCAGATAGCCAAATAGCCGCCAAGAGAAGAGCCCACCAGCCCGATGTTTTCACCAGCGTGTTCCATCACCAGTTCTTCCAATAAGATGGCTGTCTCTTCAGGATAAGAAGGTAATTGCGGCACCAGCATATCAATTTCAGGATGCTGCTGGTGCAACCATGTTTTCAGTGCATGTGCTTTTGCTGATTTGGGAGAACTATTGAAACCATGCAAATAAAGTAACGTTGACATTAATACCCATCCGAATCTAAATCCGGGCAAAACTCGTTACTCTTCAGCCTGTGAACCTGCGTGTGCAATACTGCGTCGTTGTTGCTGCCAGCCACAGACAGTTCGAGATAACGCCATCCCGGAGCCACTGTATCAAGCATAAAATTAGTACAATGTGGCCTAAATTGCACACAGGTTGATGGTGTAGCCATTACACGGATGCCATTCCACATTTCATCAACTTCTTGATGGATATGCCCACACAATATAGATTTCACTTGGGTTTTGCCTTTCAATGCTTCTGATAATTCAGGGGCATTACGCAAACTGTGTTGATCCAACCACGTACATCCTGACGGTATTGGATGATGATGGAGAATGACAAAAGCATGACGATCGCTGTGCTCATCCAAGCATTTTTTCATCCACTCAAGTTGATAATCCGTCAACTCTCCATAAGGAACGCCCTGCACCTGACTATCCAGCAGAATCAACTGCCAATGCTGCCCGATGAATATCTGCTTGGAGGGTGAAATACCTGCTGCTGCCAATGTATCAACCATCGCTGGCTGATAATCATGGTTGCCGGGCAACCAAACACAAGGCGCAGGCAATCGGGCAATTCCCTCAGCGAAATGCTGATAGGCTGCGATTGTCTGATCCTGTACCAAATCCCCTGTCGCCACGATCAAATCAATGGTCAGATTCTGCTCAAGGAGCATATCCAGTACGGCATGATAACTGTTGTAGGTATTGATCCCAAGCAGTGTATCGCCCTTATTGCCAAAAAGATGTGTATCGGTGATTTGCAGTATTCTGGCTGTGGCGCCTTCTGCCACAGGTACTTCAAGCAGGCGTTCCAAAAGTTTTCCTTTTCCTGTCGAAAATGGGGATTATTCTAACGTGTCTTTATGCAAAAGATCTGCTGACTGGGGCACACTTCCTGTTTTCTAACGTAAATTAGGAATTATTACCCAAGCCACTCTTTCTTAATCTTTTCATGGTGCAATGCCAGCCACTGTATTGCAATAACCGAGGCCGCATTATCGATAATCCCTTCTTCTACCCACTGATAGGCCTGCTCACGACTAACTACCAGAACACGGATATCTTCATGTTCACCTTCAAGGCCATGGAACCCTGACGCAGTGGACGAATCGACTTCACCGACAAAAATATTCATACGTTCTGTCGTGCCGCCGGGACTGGAAAGATAACTCAATGCAGGCTGACAGCGTTTAACGTCAATACCCGCCTCTTCCACAGCCTCACGGCGAACCACCTGTTCAGCGTCTTCACCTTCTTCAATCATGCCGGCAATCACTTCCAGCAGCCACGGCGTCTCACTGGTTTCAACCGCAGGAATGCGGATTTGTTCAATCAAGACCACTTCATCACGCAGCGGATCGTAAGGCAACAAAACAGCCGCATGACCGCGTTCAAAAACCTCACGTCTGACTGTTTCACTCCAGCCACCCCGGAACAGACGGTGTTTGAAGTGATACTCTGTCATTTTAAAAAAACCACGGTAAAGGGTTTTCCGGGAAATAATTTCAACATCTTGTTTTGTAAATATGTTTGGTAAAGCAAGTTCTTCGCTCATTAAATCTCCTGATTCTTTTTAAAATTTCCTATTATTAAAATGTATTTTCTCTCATTGTTCTAAATAAATTCATTCTGATGATACAAACAAGTTGAAAAATGAGGCAATATGGCACAAACAGCCACCCTCCCCTGCTGGCATTCTCTGCTAGAATCTGTGGTATTGGTTTTTTATGCAGAGGCAACTTAAGCAAAATAGCTGCACCACAAGGAACGCAAATGAAAAAATTGCTCTCTCTTTTTATCGCTATGAATCTGGTAGGTTTTAGTACTTCAAGCCACGCAGCCGATCTGCTACAGATTTATCAGCAGGCAAAAGAAACAAATCCCGAATTGCTTAAGGCACAAGCTGACCGCAATTCGGTTGTTGAAAAGATTAATGAAACTCGTAGTACATTGCTGCCTCAATTAGGGTTAAGTGCGGGTGCAAGTTACGGTAAAGGTTTTCGTGACTTAAGAAATACAGAATCTCACGGCACAGAAGCCGGTCTGCAATTGACCCAGACTATCTTTGATATGGCGAAATGGAACCGGCTGAACCAATCAGAGAAAAATGCCGGTATTGCAGATATCAGCTATCAGGCAGCGCAACAACAATTGATTCTGGATACCGCCCAAAAATATTTTGATGTCCTGAATAAAATCGATGCACTGACATATACCGAAGCTCAGAAAGATTCACTGTACCGCCAGTTAGATCAAACTACCCAACGTTTCAATGTCGGTCTGGTTGCCATTACTGATGTGCAAAATGCCCGCGCCCAATATGATTCTATTCTGGCGCAGGAAGTTTCCAATCGTAACGCACTGGAAAATGCACTAGAAGAACTACGCACAGTTACAGGAATTTACTACCCACAGCTGGCCGCATTGAATATTGATCAGTTCAAAACCCAAAAACCCGAACCCGCTAATACTGTTCTGAAAGAAGCAGAAAACCGCAATCTAAACTTGTTATCAGCACGTTTAAAGCAGGATTTAAGCCGCGAACGAATCAAAGAATCACAAACTGGTTATATGCCAACCATTGATTTAACTGCTGGCACTAACATCTCTAACAGTCATTCTCGTGGTATTGGACGGCAAGATAATTACGAAGGGAGAAATTCCGTTAAACTATCCCTGAATTTACCTCTGTTTAATGGTGGAGCCACCTATTCTCAGGTCGAACAGGCGAAATATAATTTCGTCAGTGCCAGTCAGGACTTAGAGAGTATCTACCGTAAAGTGATACGGGAGGTTCATTCCTCTTCTAACAATATATCTGGTGCCATCAGTAGTATTGAAGCCAACAAACAGGCCGTACTTTCAGCACAAAGCTCACTGGATTCAATGGAAGCGGGTTATCAGGTAGGAACCCGTACTATCGTTGATGTGCTGGAAGCGACAACCAAGCTATATCAGGCCAAGCAAAACTTATCTAAAGCGCGCTACGATTATCTGATGTCACAATTAAGTATCCAGCAAGCCCGTGGTACTTTGAATGAAAACGATTTGATCGCATTGAACAAAATGTTGGGCGCACAAATTTCAACCTCAGCCAGCAGTATTATTAAAGAGATGAAAACGCCATCAATTCGCTGATTTAATGTCCTATCGTTCTAAGTTAAAAAACGTTATATTAAAAACGCTATACTAATTAAAGTAGCCCGCCGATTGTGTGGGCTGCTTTTTAAGCATATCCCTGAGAGCCAAGCCCCATTGGATGGGATACGCTCTTAATCTTAATCAGTTACCTTCAAGATGGATGCCCCCTATGACAATGAAACGGACAAAAGAGATAAACCGCGATTCTTTCCGCAAAACGTGGAAAAGCTATCGTCTGGCACCAGTGGCGCTCGCTGTTAGTGCTGTTTTCATGCTATCTGCCTGTGAACAGAACGATGAAACGGTTTCACTTTATACCAATGCCGATGAGTGCTCTCAGGCAAATCCCTCTCAAAGTGAACAATGCAAGACTGCGTATAACAACGCCCTGAAAGAAGCTGAAAAAACCGCACCGAAATATGCCTCTCGTGAAGAGTGTGTGGCTGAGTTTGGTGAACAGCAATGTACTCAGGCACCTGCTCAGGCGGGAGTGGGTGAGCCTCAGGCCCAACAGAACAGCAGCGGCAGTTTCTGGATGCCTTTGATGGCGGGTTATATGATGGGTCGCTTAATGGGCGGCAGCTCTGCACCATCACAGCCGTTGTTCACCTCAAAATCAGCCGGCAGCCCAGCCAATGGCAAGTTTGTTGATGCAACAGGTAAAGGTTATGGCCCTGCCACAGCCGGTGGTCGCAGCATGACTGTGCCGAAAACCGCAATGGCACCAAAACCTGCAACAACAAGCACCATTACCCGTGGCGGGTTCGGTGAATCTGTGGCGAAGCAATCGACCATGCAGCGTTCATCTGCCAGCTCAAGTTCCAGCTCTTCCCGTTCTATGGGTGGTTAATCAAAGATGAAACGCATTGGAATTACCGAGCGCCCGGATTGGCGCGAAAAAGCAGCAGAATATGGTTTTAATTTTCACACCATGCATGATCAGCCTTACTGGAGTGAAGAAGCTTATTATCAGTTCACACTGAGTCAAATTGAAGAAATTGAAGATGCGACAACAGAATTGCATCAAATGTGTTTGCAGGTCGTGGAAAAAGTCGTTAATAGCGAAGAGCTGCTGACCAAATTCCAGATCCCGAAACACTGCTGGGAGTTTGTCCGCTCTTCATGGGTAACGAGTCAGCCTTCGCTCTATTCCCGTCTGGATTTTGCCTATGATGGTAAAAATCCGCCTAAGCTGCTGGAAAATAATGCCGATACTCCGACTTCGCTGTATGAATCGGCTTTTTTCCAGTGGATCTGGCTGGAAGACCAAATCAATGCAGGCAACCTGCCGTCAAATGCCGATCAGTTCAACAGCCTGCAAGAAAAGCTGATTGAACGTTTTGTCCAATTGCGTGAAAAACACGGCTTTGGCCTGCTGCATATGGCTTGCTGTCAGGATACTGAAGAAGATCGTGGCACTATCCAATATTTGCAGGATTGCGCGTCAGAAGCGGAGATTCCAACAGAATTCCTGTTTATCGAGGATATTGGGCTGGGTGAGAAAGGACAGTTCACAGACTTGCAGGATCAAGTGATCGGCAATCTGTTCAAACTGTATCCGTGGGAGTTTATGCTGCGCGAGATGTTCTCTACCAAACTGGCTGATGCGGGTGTCCGTTGGCTGGAACCGGCATGGAAGAGCATCATCTCCAATAAAGCATTGCTGCCAATGCTGTGGAAAATGTTCCCCAATCATCCTAACCTGCTGCCAGCTTATTTTGCGGATGAACGCCCTGCTGACATGGATAGCTATGTTATTAAACCGCTATTCTCCCGTGAAGGCGCCAATATCCGCATCATTGAAAATGGTCGGGAAGTTGCCAGTGCCGATGGCCCTTATGGGGAAGAAGGCATGATTGTTCAACAGTTCCATGCATTGCCAAAATTTGATGATAACTATGTGTTGGTCGGTAGCTGGTTGGTAGACGATCAATCAGCGGGTATTTGTATCCGTGAAGATCGAGAGTTGATTACTCAGGATCTGTCACGTTTCTACCCGCATATTATTTTAGATTAATTCAGTTTTGGGTTAATTCAGTTATCCAATCTGGATCGACAGCATACTCAGAGAGCCGTCTTCAATCCCCTCAACAGGGGTTGAAATCGGCTCTTTTTTGTCCCAAGTGCCCATCACATGCAACAACGGCAAGAAATGCTCTGGTGTTGGGTTAGACAACTTACCATCTTCCCTATCCAAAGCATTAAACAATGGGTGAGGTTCTTCAAGGCTGGTTAAGCTGTCACGTACAAACTGCTCAAAAGAGAGCGCCCACGGGAAAGGCTCTATCCCCGGTTTTGCTGCTGGCAAGTTATGTACGACATTTCCACTTCCCATGATCAAGACGCCTTCATCCCGCAACAAGGCTAATTTTTTACCTATTTCATAATGAAAGGAAGCAGGTTGATTGCGATCCATGCTCATTTGAATAACCGGAATATCTGCATCGGGATACATTTTGGCTAATATTCCCCAAGAGCCATGATCCAATCCCCAGTATTCAAAATCAGTCTCAACCTCAATCGGGTCAAGGATATCCTGCACTAATACCGCCAGTTCAGGAAACCCTTTAGCCGGATACTGTTTTTCATGCAGTTCCCGGGGAAAGTTACCAAAATCGTGGATAGTTCTGGGTTTGGCCATCGCTGTCACTGTCGTACCATTTATGTACCAGTGTGCAGAAATCACAAGAATCGCCCTTGGTCTGGGTAATTTTTTCCCCAATTCAAACCAAGCGCGTGAGTAGTAGTTATCTTCAATGGCATTCATTGGACTACCATGACCAATGAATAAAGCAGGCATTCTCAGGAGACTCATTCTTGCCCCTTATACAGCAAATTAAACATTTAGAATAATGGATTGTGAATTATGATAAAGATACTACGACAAGATTAAGACTTTTCGTCTCTGAATATAGCTAATCAAAAATGATGGAGTACTTCAAAAATACTGAAAGGCTACAGGGTGTGGGCTGTAGCCTTTCAAAGTACATGCGATATATTCTATTCCGATCAGTTTGCTATTCCGATCTAAAATTCAATCCATTGAATAATTGGGTATAGGATTACTAACTAGCTGTCTTTGCTATTTTCTGGCGATAGTCCACCAAATCATCAATAGTAACAACAGGCATATCATACTGTTTGGCGAATTCAATCACTTCAGGGGCACGGGCCATTGAGCCATCATCATTCGTCAGTTCGCACAACACCCCGGCAGGCTTGAAACCAGCCAGTGTAACCAAATCAATGGTCGCTTCGGTATGGCCACGACGAGTTAAAACCCCGCCCGTCTGTGCGCGCAAAGGAAAAACGTGCCCTGGTCGGTTCAGGTCATTTGGCTGTGCATCATCTGCAATGGCCGCTTGGATGGTGGTGATGCGATCGGCAGCAGAGACGCCGGTTGTAACGCCTTGTGCAGCCTCAATAGTGACAGTGAAAGCAGTTTGGTACTGACTTGAATTGTTTTCCACCATCATGGGCAATTTGAGTTGTTGACGACGTTCTTCCGTCAGGCAAAGGCAAACAATCCCACTGCCATGACGAATGGTCAGCGCCATTTGTTCCACTGTCATCGTTTCGGCGACAAAAATCATGTCACCTTCATTCTCACGATTTTCGTCATCCAGTACCATTACACCCTGTCCCGCACGCAAAGCAGCAAGCGCGCGTTCAACACGTTCAAATGGCGTCCCATATGAGGAAAGTAGCGTCTGATTCATGGTAAAGAAACCTCTTTTAATTTATGGATTACCAGAATCAGGGCAATTTTGAGGAGTTTGTGCAGCACAAAAATACAGCAGCAAAAACAACAGGCGAGCGAAAGCACTCGATAGATGTTGTTATTCTCTCCCATCCGGACTATCACCGTCGGCTCCAGAATTACACTGGATCTGCTGACCTCTGTTTTAACCTCTGTTGGATTTCATAAAAATTGAATTTCACAAAATCCAGAAAAAGGATAACGACAAACAGAGCGCTCGCGGGCTTCATAAAATCACCGTTTGATCATTTCATGTTACCGCCGGTAGGGACTTTCACCCTGCCCTGAGATAAACGATTTCACTATAACGCTAATAACTTGGTGGAGCAATCAACAAAATCAAATATGAAACTCGGCTCGCAATCATTTATGCTTTCATCAACAAGTACTAAAATACTGCCAACACAGTTATGTCATAAAAGGATGATCATCATGCTCGATCCAAAGAAAATTGAACAAATTGCCCGCCAAATCCATAATGCGATGCCAAAAGGTGTCAAAGAATTTGGTGATGACGTAGAGAAAAAAGTGCGTACCGTTCTGCAATCCCAACTGAGCAAGCTGGATCTCGTCAACCGTGAAGAGTTTGATGTTCAGACACAAGTTTTGCTGCGTACTCGTGAAAAGTTGGTTGCAATAGAACAACGTTTGGCTGAGCTGGAAGCCCGCCTTGAAGGAGCAGAAAAGAAAACTGAGCAGGCTGAATAATTAAGCCATACTTTTTCAGACAATACTTTTTCAGACAATACCTTTTCAGACCATGCCGTTATTGTTCAAAAAATAACGGCATAATGACGCAGATAAACTTACTGGCTTTTAATGGTTTTAATGATATTGCTCGTTGAAATACCATCTTCGAAGTTCAATACCTTAACTTCGCCACCAGCCGCCCAGACTTCTTTGCTACCGGCAATTTCTTCGGGTTTGTAATCACCGCCCTTGACCAGAATATCCGGCAGAATACCCGCAATTAAACGTTGTGGAGTATCTTCTTCAAATACCACAACCCAATCCACCGATTCCAGTGCAGATAGCACCGTCATTCTCTGATCCTGTGGGTTCACCGGACGGGTTTCTCCTTTCAATCGTTTGGTAGACGCGTCACTATTGACGGCAACGATCAGGCGATCCCCCAATTTACGGGCATTGCACAGGTAAGAAACATGCCCTGCATGAAGGATATCAAAACATCCGTTGGTCATGACAATGCGTTCACCGCGCTGACGAGCCTGAGAGACGACTTCTTTCAGTTGCGCTTCGCCCATCACGCCAAATCCGGTTTCGGCACGACCACGTACTGCATTTTCCAGCTCTACCGGTGAGACAGTGGAAGTTCCCAGCTTGCCAACAACCACGCCCGCAGCTGCATTGGCAAGGTAGCAAGCTTCGTTCAGTGGCTTGCCTGCGGCAAGAGCCGTTGCCAGTACACCAATGACAGTATCTCCGGCACCTGTGACATCAAAAACTTCCTGCGCCTGAGTCGGCAAGTGCAAAGGCGGCTGACCGATTCTCAGCAGGCTCATTCCTCGTTCAGAACGTGTGATTAGCAGCGCTTTCAGTTCCAAATCCTGTACCAGCTTTGTCCCTTTTGCCACCAGTTCATCATCATCTTTGCAGTGCCCTACCACCGCTTCAAATTCTGACATATTTGGCGTGAGCAGCGTTGCGCCACGATAACGCTCAAAATCGCTGCCTTTGGGATCGACAAGTACGGGAACATTGGCTTCATTAGCCAGCTTAATCATTGCCTGAACCTGAGTCAGTGCGCCCTTGGCGTAATCCGACAATACCAACGCCCCGATATGCGGCAGGGATTGTTGAATTTTCTCCAGCATCGGCTGGGCATCGATATTCTGGAAGCCTTCTTCAAAATCCAGACGAAGCAACTGCTGATTGCGCGATAAAACACGCAGTTTCGTGATGGTTGGATGAGTTGGAACAGGAACAAAATCACACTGAACCTTCACTCTGCTGAGTTTTTCGTTCAATGCCCGCGCAGCATCGTCAATGCCGGTCAAGCCTACCAGACGGGAATTCGCCCCCAATGATGCAATATTCATTGCAACGTTAGCGGCTCCCCCCGGACGTTCTTCAATGGTTTCTACTTTAACCACAGGAACCGGTGCTTCCGGTGAAATGCGGCTGGTCGGGCCGTACCAATACCGATCTAACATGACATCGCCAACAACCAAAACACCTGCGCGGTGAAAATCAGGGGGTGTTACTTTCATCCCATGCTCCAAATAGCAAAATAAACTGTTGCGGATATTACCATAACCAGACCGGATACCAGTAAGATCCATCAGAGAAAGCGGAAACTCCGCCGATTATCGATTCGCCGGTAGCCAGTTAAAGAGCAACCCCGAGCCACTTCTGCCAACTATCGCGCACTAATGCCTGCTGCTGGCTGAAATGTTCAGCCAGGACGTGGCTGGATAATGTCTGCAAAGCAAGATGATGCAGCTCATCGCGCATAGTGATATAAGCCTGCGTCAACGCCATTGCCTCCTGTTCATCCATAATATTATGGTTCGCCATTAATTCGAAAATTCGTACATTATCAGACCAACGGGTCAGCTTGGCATTTTCCGGTGCATAACGCAGCACCTGATATTGGGCAATAAATTCTATATCTGTGATCCCGCCCGGATCAGCTTTGATATCGAATTGGTTTTGTTGATGGCTCCCCAAGTGCTGATACATTTTTTCCCTCATTTCACGCACTTGCTGACGCAGCAGATCAGAATCGCGGGGAAGACATAATGTCTCGCGGCGAATGCGTTCAAAGTCATTACGCATTTTTTCATCACCGAAAACCATGCGGGCACGAATCAATGCTTGGTGTTCCCAAGTCCATGCTTCATTTTTCTGATAATCATCGAAGGCTTCCAGGGTGCTGACAAGCATTCCCGATTCACCGGATGGACGCAATCGTGCATCAACATCATACAGAACTCCTGACGCCGTTCGGGTGCTGAATAAGTGAATAATCCGCTGTGCAAGACGCAGATAAAACTGGCGGGCATCAATTGAACGAGTGCCATCTGTCATCACCCCCATCGGGCAATCCAACAAGAACACCAGATCCAAATCAGAACCATAGCCAAGTTCCCAGCCGCCCAGTTTGCCATAACCGATAACAGCAAATCCCAATCCCTGTCGCTGGGATAAATGTTCGGGAGCACCATAGCGTTTCACCATCTGGCTCCACGCCTGTTGCACTACGGCGCCAATAATGGCTTCTGCCAGATAGGTCAGATGGTCACTTACTTTCATCACAGGCAAAGCGTCCACGATATCTTCTGCCGCGATCCGCAATAACTGGGCCTGCTTAAATTGACGTAATGCCTCCAGCAATTGTTCCTCATCATCTTCAGGAATACGCAGCAGATATTGATAAAGTTCATCGCGATACGCTTCCATCGGCAACGGCTGATAGAGTGATTTTGGGTCGAGGAGTTCATCCAGCAACACGGGATGGCGGGTAAGCTGACTGGCAATCATCGGGGAAGCAGCACACAGGCGGATAACATGAATCATGACTTGCTCTGATTCCAGCATCAGTTCCAGATAAGTTGTCCGGCTGACGATGCTGATTAACAGAGGAATAATCCGATCCAAAACGGCATTGGCATCTTCTCGTGCCCCAATCTTTGCCAACAGGCGCGGCATCAATTGATCAAGCACATCCCGCCCACGCGGGCCAATAGTACGCTTATTGACGTCTTGACGAAAAAGCGCAATGACATCAAGCACTTTCTGGGCTTCTTCTTCATCAAGATGAGGAACCAGTGTCATCAGTTCGTCTCTGTTCAAGGATTCCTGCCACAAACTCTTAAACGGCACATGGCTGGCTTCTTCGCCATGCTCATCAGCTTCATCACCAATCAGTTGCCGGAAAATATCTCGTACCACATTCATTTTGCAGCCAGTTTCCGTTATCAACTCATCCCAATCAGCGAAACCCATGCCCCAGGATAAACGAGCACGATCCAGATCGTTATCCGGCAAAGTTTGTGTTTGTTGGTCACGAATAGATTGCAAAAGATTTTCAAGCCGACGTAAGAACACATAACTTTCTTTGAGCTGTTTCACTTGTTCCTGAGTCAACAATGTCAGTGCTTCGATGGCTTCCAATGTCGGCAGCAATGAGCGGGATTGCAGGCTTGGTTCTCTTCCTCCGCGAATAAGCTGAAAAACTTGGGTGATAAACTCGATTTCGCGGATACCTCCCGCGCCCAGTTTAATATTATCTTTTAATCCCCGACGGCGTACTTCCCGCTCAATCATCCCCTTCATATTGCGCAAGGATTGGATCACACTGAAATCGATATAACGGCGGAAGACAAATGGCCGCAGCATCTGGTGCAGCTCCTGAAAATAAGCCAATTCGTCATTTCCCAAAATTCGCGCTTTCACCAGCGCATAACGCTCCCAGTCACGCCCTTGTTCCTGATAATAATCCTCCAGCGCCGGGAAGCTGAATACCAAAGGCCCGCTGTCGCCAAATGGACGCAATCTCATATCCACCCGATAAACAAAGCCATCTACAGTTTGTTGATCCAATGCCTTAATCAACTTTTGCCCTAATCGGGTAAAAAACTGGGAATTATCCATTTCTCGGCGTCCGCCTCGGGTAACCCCATTTTCTGGATAGGCAAAAATAAGGTCGATATCAGAGGAAAAATTGAGTTCTCCGCCTCCCAGCTTTCCCATTCCCAGAATTAACAACGGTTGTGCCACACCATCGCTATTCGTGGGCGTTCCCCAATCTTGACTGCAACGCAGATACAGCCAGTCCCGGGCTGACACAATCAAGGTTTCGGCCAGCGTACTTAACTGCTGTAATGTCTGCTCTGTCGTACTGCTTTGCAATGCCTGCATCCATGCAATCCTGACCAACATTCTGTGACGAAACAGACGTAAAATTCGCATCAAACTGTTTTCATCATGTGCTGTAGATAAGGTCTGTTCTAACCAACGGGAATAGTGTTGCCACTCCTCCGCCTGAGGGGGATTCTGGCGAATATCATCTAACCATGCAGGATGAGCCTGCAAATTTTCTGCCACAAAATCACTCAATGACAGAACGACCTGCTCATGTTTTGAAAAAGGCAATGCCGTTCCTTCTAATCCTTCTGATCCTTCTGATGGCTGGAGATTCGCAACAATATGCTGGAATTGTTGAGTTAAAAGCGATGAAAGTGGCAACATAACTGGGTTTCCCTGTAATTCCCTGTAAAAAGAAAGCTTATCGAGACTGAGCCATCAGCCATTGAGTCAACGCTAGTTTACATTGCAGCCATGCAGCGCTGTAACACAACGTTTCTGCGTCTGCACTGGCAGCCGATAAAGCCTCTTTTAATTCGGGCAATAAATCATATACGGGCAAATATTCAGATTGTTTTTCAGTAAGCTGTATCACACACCGTAAGATCTTCATCAAACCGGTTTTACCCTCTGCCAAACCTGCCAGCCATCCTTCTTCCTGCTCCTGCCATTGCGCCAGAATTTCTGATAACAGCACAGGCAATGGCTGCTGCCATTCCAGATCATCCGGTACACTGGGCAAGGTTTTATGTGACAAGCCCTGAATAAGCGCATATCCCCGCGCAGCTTTGCTTTTATTGGCCAAACGCAAACCATTCTGTGATGCTAATTTATCCGCCAATAACAGAACATCGGTGACATTTCCGTTCATTAGCTCCAACTCAAACTCACAAATTGGTGAAGTATGATCTCCAGAACTATTATTGTCAGAACTAATATTGCCAGAACTAATATTGCCAGAACTATTATTGCCAGAACTATTATTGCCAGAACAAATGGTTCCCTGATCCAGCGCTACTTCAATTTCACTTTGTCCGTAAGTCACGAACCATTTTTCACGGGTAAAATGGGTACTGAATAATTCAGATAATTGAGACTGTAGATGAGCAATATCGGTATTTTCGGGCCAAATATGAGCGGGAAACAGGGATAAATCCAATTCAGGATAGTGAAGAGGTACATTGAATTCAGGACGTTGATGCAATCCACCAATCACTTTACCGGCAGTTTTAATGGTCATTTCATAATGTCCGTCAAAACCACGAATACGCAACCCCATATCCCAACGCCTCAATTGATTATCCGGCGTCTCAAAATAAATATTAGTCAGATGTTGTGGTGACGTGTAATGATGAGGAAGTTGAAATAACTGCTGGCAAACTGCGGGTATCGCATCAGGCTTCACAGACAGTTTCAATTCAATTTCTACAGCGCTCATACTTTTGATTCCTCAATCTATCTATATATACCTTTCGTCTTTCAGGTTGCATCCTGAAATCCATCGGGTATAACAAAATTTATTTTTAACCTTATTTCTTATTTACTCTTTTTTCACGAAAAAGAAAAATAAACCTGAATAGACTGTTCTCCCAACAATCATCACGCTTACTTCGGCAAAAAAAACCTAACAAGGTCTGTATTCGGTCAGTTGATATCGGTTTCATTCTGGTTTACTGATTGCACCCGCAAACTTAACTCTTTACTATCATTTGAGTAGTTTGAATCACGATTAGCCCATTCACAAAAAAACAGTTGAACACAGAATGAAAAAACTACATCGATTATTTATCCTGTTACTCGTACCCATACTGCCATTATCCGTACACGCTGAAGAAAAACGTTATGTTTCTGATGAGTTGTCAGCCTACATTCGTAGCGGCCCAAGCATTCAAAATCGTATCACGGGCTCATTGAACTCTGGTGAGGAAGTCATCTTACTCAGCCAAAAATCAGAAAATGGCTTCTTGCAGATAAAAGACCGTAAAGGACGTGCAAGCTGGATACTCTCAAGTGAGCTCAGTGCCATTCCAAGCCTGCGCGAACGTATCCCTGCGATGGAAGAGAAGATCAAAACGCTGACCAGTAATCTGGCGAATATTGATGATACGTGGAATAAACGCACCGCCGAATTGCAAAATAAAGTGGCTAACAGCGATAAAATCCTCAATGACCTGAAAAAAGAGAATGCCCGACTCCAGAGTAAATTGACTGTGGCTGAGAAAAAGGTAGAAATTGCCAATTTACAACTGGATGATAAGCAAAGAGAAATTATTTTACAGTGGTTTATGTATGGCGGTGGTGTCGCGGGTATCGGCCTGATTTTGGGTCTTGTACTGCCACACATTATTCCACGCCGCAAAAAGAAAGATCGCTGGATGAGCTGATTTAAAACTGGTTTTAGGCTGATTTAAGGAAACAAAAGTGAAAATATATTTGGTTGGCGGCGCAGTTCGCGATCAATTATTAGGTCTACCCGTGACTGAAAGGGACTGGGTTGTCGTTGGAGGCAACCCAGAGGAGCTTCTGGCACAGGGATACCAACAGGTCGGGAAGGATTTTCCGGTTTTTCTGCACCCTAAAACCCATGAAGAATACGCATTAGCCCGCACAGAAAGAAAGTCAGGTCAGGGATATACCGGTTTTACCTGTTATGCCGCTCCCGATGTGGCACTGGAAGAAGATCTGCTGCGCCGGGATTTAACCATTAACGCGATTGCTCAAACGCCAGATGGTGATTTGATCGATCCTTATCATGGTGCCAAAGACCTCGAAAATCGTACTTTGAGGCATGTCTCTGCTGCGTTTTCAGAAGATCCATTGCGTGTGTTGCGTTTGGCTCGCTTGGCGGCCCGCTTTGCTCATCTGGGCTTTTCAATCGCACCGGAAACTCAGGCCCTCATTACCGAAATGACGGCAAGTGGTGAATTATCATCATTAACGCCTGAACGGGTCTGGCGGGAAACTGAAAAAGCACTCACTTCACAATCACCACAAGTCTATTTTCAGGTTTTACGCGATTGCGGGGCATTGGTCGTTCTTTTTCCTGAAATTGATAACTTGTTTGGTGTTCCTCTGCGGAAAAAAATACGGGAAAAAACGCTTTTTGCACTCGATGCAGGTGTGCATTCACTGCAAGTTTTGCGCATGTCGACTCAACTGAGCGAAGAGATCGACATTCGTTTCGCCTCACTATGCAGCCATGTTGGGATCACGCCCGTGAAACAGATGTGTGAACGGTTGCGCATTCCCAACTCAGCACGTGATTTGGCCACGATTGCCACTCAATACCACGACTGGACACATACCGTAGAGCAATTGCCGCCAGAAACACTACTGACTTTGTTTAATGCCGTAGACGCTTGGCGAAAACCGCAACGCATTGATCAATTAATTATTTGTAGCCAAGCAAACAGCCGTGGATACACCGATTCGGAGAGTTTATCTTATCCACAAGGTGATTATTTGCGTGAAGTGTTTGCCATTGCCAGTCAGGTAAGCGTCAAGGAAGTGATTGCGCGCGGATTTCAGGGCGCTGCAATTCGCGCAGAATTAGAACATCAGAGACACATTGCCATAGAAAACTGGAAACAGATGTCAGTGAATTAATCTTTGATAAGAAATAAAAGCGCCCCAAATAACGCATCAAATTGGGGCATTTTTTAGTGCGGACATCTGGAGAATCCGTTAATTAACGTTCACCACGCTCAATCACCACACCAACGCTTTTTGCCTGTGTCACAGCACCCGGCTTACGGACTTTGACCCTGACCCAGGGTGAATGAAATTGATTGAGCAAGATATCAGCCACTTCTTCTGCCACCCGTTCAACCAAGGCAAAGTTCTGGCGCTCAACATGGCTAATCACGGATTCGCTGACTTTGGCATAATCCAGACAGTGATCAACTTTATCGCTGGAAGAGGCATGTTTGTTGTCCCATCCCATTTCGATATCGAACACTAATTTCTGTTTAATTGTTTGTTCCCAGTCATAAACGCCAATAGTAGCAATGACTGTTAATTCTTCAATAAATACGATATCCATCACGACCTTTTCCCCGTTTTTCAGTTCGCCAGATACCACTTCTGACGAAATATGCGTATTATCCATTGTTAGACTTAAGAAAACGACTCTTATTGATTGGAGATATCTTATGAGTGCAATCGCACTTGGCATGATCATCTTCGCGTATTTATGTGGCTCTATATCCAGCGCGATATTGATCTGTCGATTGGCAAGGCTTCCCGATCCCCGTCAACACGGTTCCGGCAATCCGGGAGCAACAAATGTACTGCGTATCGGTGGCAAAGGGGCAGCATTAGCCGTTCTGATTTGTGATGTACTAAAAGGGTTAATTCCGGTTTGGTTGGCATACAAACTCAATATTACCCCCTTTTATTTAGGTATTGTCGCCATTGCTGCCTGCCTGGGGCATATTTACCCCATCTTTTTCCATTTCAAAGGGGGTAAAGGCGTTGCTACCGCTTTCGGTGCTATTGCAGCCATCGGCTGGGATCTCATGGGATTGATGGCCGGAACATGGCTGATGACCGCGCTGTTAAGCGGCTATTCTTCATTGGGTGCTATTATCAGCGCGTTAATTGCTCCTTTCTATGTATGGTGGTTCAAGCCTGAATTCACCTTTCCCGTTGCGATGCTGTCATGTCTGGTCTTAGTCCGCCATCACGATAATATCCAGCGCCTTTGGAGAGGACAAGAAAGCCGCATCTGGCAGAAGCTTAAAAAGAAACAAGAAATGACGGATAAAGAGAAAAAACAGGCAACTGAAACACAAGATCAACAAGACGATTAAAACAGATAGCCACCGCAACATATTAGATTAACATGGCAAAACTCACATAACCTTTGAAAGGGGGTCTTATGAAAGCTCTTGTTTATCACGGTGCTGGCAAAAAAAGCTGGGAAGAAAAAGCACAGCCGCAACTCATAGAATCAACTGATGCGGTTGTCCGTATCATCAAAACCACCATTTGCGGAACAGACTTGCATATCCTCAAAGGAGATGTCCCAACGGTAGACGAAGGACGGATTTTAGGTCATGAAGGGATTGGGATCGTTGAATCTGTTGGCGAATCTGTCCGCAATATTAAAGTCGGTGATAAAGTCATCATCTCCTGTATCACTGTTTGCGGAAGCTGTCATTATTGTAAGCGTCAGCTTTACTCACACTGTGTAGATGGCGGCTGGATACTTGGTCATAGGATCGATGGCACTCAGGCTGAGCTTGTGCGCATTCCTCATGCGGATAACAGCCTGCATCGCCTGCCTGAAGGGGTAGATGAAGAGGCCGCATTAATGCTCAGTGATATTTTGCCGACAGGACTTGAAATCGGTGTCATCAATGGAAAAGTGCAACCGGGTCAGACAATCGCCCTGATTGGCGCAGGCCCTGTCGGTCTTTCCGCGTTACTGGCATCACAATTCTACTCTCCTGCACATATCATCATGATTGATAACGATGATAACCGCCTTCACGTCGCACAACAGTTTGGTGCTAACACAGTCATCAATCCAGCACATCAAAACGTGGTCGAAGAAATCCAGAAGCTCACTAATGGCATTGGTGTGGATGTTGCGATTGAGTGCGTTGGCATTCCTGCAACGTTTAAGATGTGTCAGAATATTATCACTGCTGGCGGATATATCGCTAATGTTGGCGTTCACGGAAAGTCCGTTGAACTGCATCTGGAAAAACTTTGGATCAAGAACATCACCATCACAACCGGACTGGTAAACACAAGCAGTACACCTATGCTGCTGAAAAGTGTTCAATCCGGCAAAATTTCACCGGAAAAACTGGTGACTCACCGCTATCGGCTGAATGAAATTGAAACAGCTTATGAAGTTTTTGCTAACGCCGCGCAGGAAAAGGCTCTGAAAATTGTTCTGGCGGCAGAATAAGAGTGCAATCAGAACCACCCGCATA
>NZ_VCDP01000049.1:0-58956 GCF_033949345.1 Xenorhabdus littoralis | reverse complement strand
TGCGGGTGGTTCTGATTTTATGGTGTTTGATGATGGTGTTTGATTATCGTGCCGGAAAGGAAAAGTTGATCAGCCCAGTATCTCTTTAACGTGTTCCGGCGGACGGCCTAAACGAGCCTTGTCACCGACAACAACAATCGGACGCTCTATCAGTCTGGGATTTTCAGCCATTGCCTGAATTAATGCTTTCTGCGAGAGAGAATCATCACCGAGATTTAACTCCTTATACAATTCTTCTTTGGTTCTCATCAATTGGCGCGCATCTTGGAACCCAAGTTGTTTCAATAAAATAGTGAGCTGTTCTACTGTAGGCGGTGTGTCGAGATAGTGAATGATTTCCGGTGCAATGCCGAGATCTTCAACCAATTTGAGTGTTTCACGGCTTTTTGAGCAGCGTGGATTATGGTAGAAAGTAACGTGTTGCATGTAAAAAGCCCTCATTTTTTATATTGGCTGTAACTTTGTTGCAGTTGGCGCAATTGATCGATACGGGCATCATACCGTTTTTGATCATTACTCCCCAATTTTACCAACGCGCTGGCCTTACTGAGATAGTCTATAGCCATGTCAAATTTACCTTGTAATGCCATGATTTCAGCGTAAGCTGCCAACTCTTCATAATGTTTCCCTTGTTTACCTGCCGCTTCTGTCAATAGCGTCCAACCATTGAGGTCATCTGGATTAGTGAAGGTATAACGAAACAAGAGTTGTGACGCTTGCGAATATTGTTTGTCCTGAAGATAGGCGTTTGCGAGGTTGATTTGCAGTACTGGGTTATTTTTATGTTTATTGAGAGCATTCTGTAATCGGGTAATGGCATTCGAATACTGTTTTTGTTCAATATCAATATCCGTCATCGTATCGATAAACCAGATATTATCCGGTTGTTTCTCCAGTAATGGAGACAATACCGTTCTGGCCTCAGCATATTTCTTATCTTGAGAAAGTAAAATAGCGCGTCCATAGGCTGCCGTAAGTTGTTCTTTGGCAGTTCCCTGACTGTATTTATTCAGCAATTGGTCAAGGTAAGGACGTTGCTCGGTTGAGTACATTGTCAGAATACGGATACGGGCGAACAGAAAATCCTGTGACTCCGGGACGGTTTTAGCCGGATATTGGTTGGCTCTGTTACGGGCATCAGCTAAACGGCTGTCAGGCAGTGGGTGAGTATAAAGCATTTCAGGCAGTTTAGAGCTGTAGCGAGATTGATCGGCCAAAATTTGCATAAAGTTAGGCATTCCATGAGGATCAAATCCTGCCCGACTCAGAGTCCGCATCCCAATGCGATCGGCTTCTTGCTCATTTGTCTGAGTAAAGCTGATCATACCCTGCTGGAAACCCGCAAGTGTACCACTGAGCGCAGCCATGCCTGCTTGTGGGCTGGCCATCATGAGCAGAATAGAACCCAATGCGCCGGCCCAGGCCAACGGACTCTTACGTTGTTGATCTTCCATCAAACGTGCTAAATGCCTTTGTGTCACATGGGAGATTTCATGAGCCATAACTGATGCTAATTCACTCTCATTACGGCTATAGCGGAAAAGGGCTGAGTGGAGTACAACATTCCCGCCGAAAAATGCGTAAGCATTAATATTGGGATTATTAATCAAATAGAAATGGAAGGGGGTTTTTACTGAATCGGCGTGGCTAACTAATTTCTGACCTAATTTATTAATGTATTGTGCCAACAAGGGGTCATAAATCAGTGGGACTTGAGCGCGTATCGAACGGATATATAAATCGCCCATTGCCATTTCTTGATTGATGCTGAGGGTCGCACCTGCTGTAGTACCGATATCAGGCAGCGAATCTTCAGCCGGTGTGGAAAAAGCCGGGGGACTTCCTAATAATAATAGGCTAACGAATACAGCTATCAGGGACTTTTTGGATATATTTATCATAAGGTGATTCTCATAAAAACGATCCTCTTAAGGCAATCCTAGTAAAACAATATGCTCCAATTAGCTATCAATTTCATGAATACGTGTATGATAGCAAAGGGTAACTTAAAATCTGTCAATCTTGAAAATTTTTAGTAAAAATAATCACAGAATGCCGCTGTCAAGGAGTTGTATGTATGCTGGATATGATCACGCAATGGTACCGCCGTCGTTTCACTGATCCGCAAGTTGTTGCGTTATCAGTTATTCTGTTGGGTGGTTTTGGGATCATTTATTTCTTTAACGGAATTCTGGCTCCTGTTATTGCTGCCATTGTGTTGGCCTATTTGCTGGAATGGCCAACCGTGCAATTAAAAAAATTGGGTTGTAGCCGCACTCTTTCTGTTTCCATTGTATTAACCGTTTTTATGGGAATTAGTTCATTGGTTATCCTGATTGTAGCTCCAACCGTCTGGCAACAGGGATTAAACTTGGCTTCTGACCTCCCCAATATGCTCAATCGTTTTAATGAATATGCGCATACTTTGCCCGCTCGCTATCCGGCACTGGTTGATGCTGGCATCATTGATATGATAGCCGATAATCTGCGCAGTAAACTCTCTTTAGCTGGCGAATCGGTTTTTAAGTTCTCAGTAGCTTCTTTGATTGGTCTGCTGACACTTGCCATTTATCTGATCCTTGTGCCTTTGATGGTGTTTTTCCTGTTGAAAGACAAAAGTCAAATGGTGATCGCATTACAGCGAATACTGCCCCGTAATCACGGTTTGGCAGGCAAAGTCTGGATCGAAATGAACCAACAAATTACCAATTATATCCGTGGCAAAGTCACTGAAATGGTTATCCTGACGATATGCACATATGCTGTATTTGCTTTCTTTGGGCTGCATTACTCTTTGCTGCTTGCGGTCGTGGTTGGTTTGTCGGTACTCATTCCGTATATTGGCACTGTTCTTGTCACTATTCCGGTAATTATTGTAGCGTTGTTTCAATGGGGACTTGGCGCTGATTTCTGGACGCTGTTTATCGCATATCTGGTTGTACAGGGATTAGATGGCAATATCCTTGTACCCATTCTATTCTCAGAAGCGGTCAATCTTCATCCACTTATTATTATCCTTTCTGTCATTATTTTTGGTGGCTTCTGGGGTTTCTGGGGCGTTTTTTTTGCTATTCCGCTAGCAACCTTAATCAAGGCTGTCATTCATGTCTGGCCAGAAGACAAAATTGAAGGAGAGGAATAATAATAAAAATTAAAATAGGAGAAAAAACGTGCTGAAGAATGGAATGCTAGCGTTGTCGAGTATTGTATTCTGTATGTTTTTAGGGTGGGGATTATCATTATTGGGCTTGCCTCTGGCTTATATGTTTGGGGCGATTACTGCCGTGATTCTTGCATACCGATTTAGAATCCCTGTTGTTATACCCAAACATAGCCTTACGGTGGTTCAGGTTATACTGGGCAGTTCCATCGGATTGATGGTCAAGGGGCTACAAGGGGAAGCGGTACAGGATATTTTTATACTGCTTCCTGCGATGTTGATTTGTCTGATATTGCAATTTGCTACTGGTTATTTATGGTTTCACCGGAAGATGGGCTGGAGCCAAGAAGAAGCGATTTTGGGCGCTATTCCGGGAGCAACGGCAGCGGTGCTGGCTCTTAGTGAACATATACAGACACCACCCCAGAAAGTTGTTATATCCCATGCTATTCGTTTAGTGCTGTTGACTATACTTGCAGGTATTATAACGGGATTGAATCCACCTCCAGTAACAGCAAGTGTGGCACATCCTGACACGCTTAATTCTCATATATTCAGTTTGGATACAATCAGTGCGATTGGCGGGTTATTGCTTATTGCGGCGGGAGGATAC
Organism: Xenorhabdus littoralis; assembly: GCF_033949345.1. Classification (NCBI taxonomy): domain Bacteria; kingdom Pseudomonadati; phylum Pseudomonadota; class Gammaproteobacteria; order Enterobacterales; family Morganellaceae; genus Xenorhabdus; species Xenorhabdus littoralis. Next base: position 55,183 of record NZ_VCDP01000049.1, on the reverse strand, counting down.
TTTCTGGGACTTCTGCTGGAGCGCCTCCATTTTCCTGCTCCCTATATGCTGACTTCATTAGTCGTGGCAATTTCGGTACATTATTTGTCCGATATGATGTTGGTTATGCCTGATTTTCTCAGTTTTTTAGCTATGACTTTGATTGGAATGAGGATAGGTAGGTACTTTACTGCTTTTTCTGTTTCTATGCTTATCAGCAATATGTGGTCTTCCATACAGGCGGTATTTATCAGTCTGACGGTGACTGTTCTGGTGGCTCTGATTACTTCCCGGATAATGGGATATCCAATGGATTTGCTGATCCTGGCATGGGCACCCGGCAGTATGGAAGCGATGTTATTTGCAGCAATGGCAATGAAAATAAATATGGGGATTGTGATGTCAAGTCACATCATACGCATGTCATTGCTCCATACTATCCCTGCCATAATATTGGTTTTTCAGAAACGTCAGCCGCGGGATTAATATTCACTCCCACAGTCAAGCTAAATAATTCCCGCCCTATTTCAATTTGTTGATTGAAATAGGGTGGGAATACAAAAAATCACGATGAATGCTGTTTCAGGTAGTCCAACACAACTTGATGATGGTCACTGGTTTTGAATTTATCAAAAATGTGCTCAATATCACCTTGTGGATTAATCAGAAAGCTGATGCGATGAATACCGTCATAGACTTTACCCATGAACCGCTTCTCTCCCCAAACACCAAATTGCTCAGCAACCTGATGGTCAACGTCAGAAAGCAGAGTGAAATTGAGCATCTCTTTTTCTGTAAAGCGGGATAATTTTTCAGGGGCATCGGTGCTGATACCCAGTACAACAACATTAAAATTTTTCAGTTTATCCATCGTGTCACGCAAGCCACGTGCCTGAACGGTGCAACCAGGTGTCATTGCCTTTGGATAATAATAAACCAATACACGCTGACCTTTGAAGTCAGATAAATTAATGGTTTCACCATCTTGGTCAGGAAGGCTGAATTGAGGTGCCTTATCACCGGCTTTTAATCGGGTCATCACGCATTCTCCGTTTAATCGTTTTGAGTTAGATGATCTTGCACGATAATACTGCCTTGTGCATTTAATTCTGTACAGAGGCACTGGAAAGTTTCTTTAAATATACTGCCATTATCATCCAACGGATGATGGCCTGTAATTTGAATTTGCAAACGAGCGAGCCTATCTTTCTCGGCAGGATGCGTTTTTGATACCAGTTCAGCAATATTAAGGTTTTGAGCAGTGAACAGGCTGGTAAAGCGTTCAACAATTCCCGGTGAATCATCCACATCAACTTTGACGGTGATAGTCGAAGGAAATCGTGTTTGGACACCGCATCGTGTTCGTTTCATCACAATAAGGAGTTCAAGCTCTGCGCCTTTCTGCGGCAGAGTGGATTCGATCAAGGTAATGGCATTCCAACTGCCTGATAGTAACATGATAAAAGTAAATTCTTCGCCAAACATAGCCAGACGGCTGTCTTCAATATTACATCCGCATGTACTGACAAGGCGAGTCATAGTATTGACGATGCCGGGACGATCTGTACCGAGGGCTGTGATCACTAAAAAATGCTGTTCTGATGCTGGCAAAGTGACTTTCCTTTAATTGTAGTAGATGTTTGTTGTGTGTTTATGCTTAAACATAAAAAATGATCAAGAGAAGGTCAATCGCATTTGTTACAGGAAACTCGATTATAATTTCTATTTAATCGGCTACACTTGGTATTAACAAAATTCATTGAAATCGCGTGCTTAAAGAGTTTTCTTCTGTATGACAAGAAAGTACCATGAACTCCTCATTTGCGGTTTAAGGTTTAATTAAGGGGAAATGGCAATGGTGGGCGATCATTCTGGTTTTACGGGCAGTATAGTTGCATTGGTAACACCGATGGATTCAACGGGTCAGATTGATAAAGTCAGTCTGAAAAAATTGGTTGATTATCATATCGCCAGTGGCACATCTGCGATTGTGTCTGTTGGAACGACAGGAGAATGTGCAACACTTAGCCATGATGAACATATTGATGTTGTACTGACAACACTGGAATTGGCGGATGGGCGTATCCCTGTGATTGCCGGGACAGGGGCAAATGCTACAGCAGAAGCTATTTCTCTGACTCGCCATTTTGAAAACTCAGGCGTTGTAGCTTGCCTGTCAGTGACACCTTATTATAATAGGCCGTCCCAGGAAGGTTTATACCTGCACTATAAGGCGATAGCCGAGGATACTGACTTACCACAAATTCTGTATAATGTACCGTCTCGTACTGGATGTGATTTGCTGCCATCAACTGTCGCTCGCTTGGCGAAATTGAAAAATATTATTGCAATTAAAGAAGCGACAGGGAACTTAAGTCGTGTTAGTCAGATCCAAGAATTGGTTAATGATGAAAATTTCATTCTGCTGAGTGGTGATGATGCAAATTTTGTCGATTTCATGCAGCTTGGTGGTAAAGGGGTTATTTCTGTAACAGCAAACATTGCCGCAGCGGAAATGGCACAAATGTGTAAATTGGCTGAGCAGGGCGAATTTTTGAAAGCCCGTCGCCTGAACAGCCGGCTGATGGAATTGCATCATCAATTATTTGTTGAACCTAGCCCGACGCCAGTCAAATGGGCTTGCCGTCAACTGGAATTGATTGCCGATGACACACTGCGTTTACCTATGATCCCATTAACGCAGGAAGGGCAAATTTCAGTGGGTAACACCTTGAAAGTGGCTGGATTACTGTAAAATTTAGGGAATTTTAATGGCAACATTATTGCAAAAATCGAAGGTCATGAAGGTTGCTGGCCTGTCATTGGTAGTTTTTTTGGCAGCCTGCTCCAGTGATCAGCGCTATAAACGTCAGGTAAGCGGGGATGAATCCTATCTAGAAACGCCTCCCCTGAAAACATTGAACATCCCTGAGGGAATGATATTACCGTTGCAAAACGGTGAATATACTATTTCATCAGTGACTTCGACAGGTGCAATAGGCAAAGAGTTGGATATTCGTCCGCCATTGCAGGCTCTTGCGTTATTGACGGGTTCCCGCGTTGAAAATAGTGCACAAAGCAGTAAGCTGTTGCTTGAAAAAACTCCGGAATACAGCAACTTGTGGTCACAGGTCACCAACCTGTTAACGAAGAATAATTACCAAGTCAGCCAGAAAGATGATGCAGCAAAAACATTGACGACTGATTGGATTACATGGTCTCGGGCAGATGAAAACATCCCTTATCAGGGACGTTACCGTATCTCTGTTGCACAGCAGGATTATCAGACAGTATTGTCTGTTTCCAGTGACGGTTTGAAGCATGGAGAAAAAGAGATCAAAGATCCGGCCGAAATCCAGCGTTACAATGTATTGATGCTTAATGAACTGGCGAGTGGTTTAAGTCAGCAGCAGGACGCAGAGAGCCAGAACAGCGCCAAAGATTCTGGTGCGCTGATCGTACAAAGTGGTAGCGATAATACTGGCCTGCCACAGATTATTGTTCGTGCGCCATACAATGTAGTCTGGAACCGATTGCCGTATGCGTTGGAAAGTTTCGGCATGCAAGTGACGGATCGTACCCGCTCCACAGGTGCGATAGCCGTGACTTACAAAGGACTCAGTTCCTCTAATTGGAAAGCATTGGGCGTAGAAGAGCCGTCTATCAGCGAAGGAAATTACAAGTTGCAGGTAGGTGATTTGGATAACCGAAGCAGCCTGCAATTTATCAGCGAGAAAGGCAAACCGCTGACTCAGTCTGAGAATGATCAAATGGTGGCCGTGCTGGAAGCTGTCTTCAGCAAATCCACAGACAAGTAATATATAAAGGGGCTTAGGCCCCTTTATATTTTGGGTGAAATTTTTTGTTTAATTTTTTTATAGTTAAAGATGTCATATCTCTGGAGTGTAAAATGCAGAAAAAAGCTGAGTTGTATCGTGGAAAGGCAAAAACGGTGTATACCACTGACAATTCGGACCTGCTTGTGCTGGAATTCCGCAATGATACATCAGCATTGGATGGTGAACGCATCGAACAATTTGATCGCAAAGGCATGGTGAATAACAAATTCAACCATTTCATTATGAGCAAACTGGAAGAAGCGGGCATCCCGACGCAAATGGAGCAGTTACTGTCAGATAATGAATCCCTGGTGAAAAAACTCGATATGGTGCCTGTTGAGTGCGTTATTCGTAATCGCGCTGCGGGTTCCCTTGTTAAGCGTCTGGGCGTGGAAGAGGGAATGGTGCTTAATCCGCCACTGTTTGATCTGTTCTTGAAAGATGATGCTAAACATGATCCGATGGTTAATGAATCCTACTGTGAAACATTCGGCTGGGTGAGCAAAGAACATTTGGCTGAAATGAAGCGCTTGAGTTACAAGGCCAATGAAATATTGAGTAAGCTGTTTGATGATGCTGGCCTGATTCTGGTTGATTTTAAACTGGAGTTTGGCTTGTTCAAGGGACAGGTCGTATTGGGAGATGAATTTTCACCAGACGGTAGCCGCCTGTGGGATAAACATACGATGGATAAAATGGATAAAGATCGTTTCCGTCAGAGTCTTGGTGGTTTGATTGAAGCATACGAAGAAGTTGCAAATCGCATTGGTGTTATTTTGGATTAATGACGCAAACGATTACTTAGATACTGTTTTTTGAAATATTTTTAAATAGAGGATGCCCTGTTGATTACAGGGCATCCTGCCATTAGTTAGAGAAGGTATTTGGTTTCTTGCTTCCAACCTTTTTGTTGCATGCAACTGTAATAATATTGGTTTCTTGAATCTCGGTTAACATCTATAACATAGCTTTCTGTCATGGGAATGTTCTGGTCGTAATAATTATCTTTCCCACACTGGACATCTTTCATACAGGGTTGTCGTACCGTTCTGAGTTGTGATCTTTGAGCAACTTCATTTTTTACAGGGAATTGTTGCATTGATTCCGCTGAGCATTCTGCTTTTGCCTGACTAAAAGGGGCCGGATTAGAACTCGCAGGAACCCACTGAGTCGTGCAGCCACTCAATAATGTGCTGAGTATGGCAAGTAAAAGTGTTTTTTTCATATTTCCGATACGAACGCATCCTGTTTGTAAGATATCTTTTACAACCTTTCTGCATTCACCTTGATCAAATTATTGGTGTGTAGTGTATTCGATTTTAAAATACAGCAAAAATCTGTTTTATGCTGTATTTATTATCATGTATTTTATTTGTGAATATATTCATTAATAATCATTCTTTCTCTGAATATAAATATTTCCGATTAACTACAGGAATTTTAAGTTATTATCCTACCTCATCTCCGAATGTATGTTGTCTGTGTTGTAAAAAACATCAGATGCTGTTTTGTAGGAAATCAAAATTTATGAACTATATTGATCCCACTTTACTTATTTTACTCGTGCTGGCAGGGCTTGGCATCATCAGTCATAACATGACAGTCACACTCGCTATGTTATTTCTGTTGGTAGTACGCATCACGCCACTGAATCAATTTTTTCCCTGGGTAGAAAAGTATGGTTTAACGATAGGTATCCTTATTCTGACGGTGGGGGTTATGGCTCCTATCGCGAGTGGAAAAATCTCTGCGCAGGAGATCTTCAGCTCCTTTTTGAATTGGAAATCATTACTGGCTATTGCTGTTGGTATCATTGTGTCATGGCTGGGAAGTCGCGGGGTTGCTTTAATGTCTGGTCAGCCTTCTACAGTGGCAGGATTATTGGTCGGCACCATATTGGGAGTGGCTCTATTCAGAGGTGTTCCTGTTGGCCCACTGATTGCTGCAGGTATTTTATCACTCATGATTGGTAAGTCATGATGATACAGGTAACTATTAGCTGTGCAGGTCATTATGCTGGATAGTCAATGGGTAACTAGTCAATGGGTAACATTGCAGACTCAAATGCAACAACAAGGTCAGCGCCGTTTAGTGGTATTGAGTGGTGAACCTGAATGGAGTGAGTCGATTGTTACTCATCTGAAAAAACAATTTCAAGGAGATTGGCTGACCATTTCATCTTATTCACCTGATGCCATTCAGCCAGCCAAAGCCGTTAGTTTGCTTGGTCGTGAATTTTTGCACGGTGTTTTTGATGCGACCCATGGTTTTAATGCTGAAGCACTGGCAATACTGGCAGGAACATTAAAAGCCGGAAGCTGGTTGGTGATGCGTGTACCCGCTTGGGCGCAATGGTCAGTACAACCTGATGAAGATAGTTTACGTTGGAATGAATCAGAGGGAGTCATTCCGACACCTAATTTTATCCGGCATATCCAACAGCAGATCCTAACGTTTCCTGACGTATTATTATGGCGGCAGGGCACACTTTTTCAGGCTCGGTCATTACCTCAGACTGAATCGTGGCAAATGCCTGATGGAAATCCAACTGCGGGTCAGCAAGCGATTCTTGACGAATTGTTACAGGCCGAACGAGGGGTATGGGTGGTCACCGCCTCACGCGGACGGGGAAAATCGGCTTTGGCAGGAATGTTGGTGCGATATTGGCAAGGTAAATGTTGGCTATGCGCACCTGCAAAAATCACGACGGAAGTTATTCGACGTTATTCCGGTATTTCAGAGTCTGCTGAACAGGGATTCTCGGAACGGGAAACGCCATTCTGGGCGGTGGATAATTTACTGAAATACTGTCGTCAGAAAAAAGATGGGCAAAAAAGAAAAGATGACGCCGATTGGTTATTGATCGATGAAGCTGCGGCAATCCCAACACCACAATTGACTGAATTGATCCGTTACTTTCCACGAATCTTATTAACCTCAACGGTTCAGGGTTATGAAGGAACTGGACGTGGTTTTTTATTGAAACTTTGTGCTGCATTGCCTGAATGTCATATCCGTGAATTGAAAACGCCAATGCGTTGGGCTGAAAATGATCCACTGGAAATCTGGTTGGACAGCGCCTTACTGTTTGACGATAAAAAGTTGCTTGATGATAAAAATCTGACTGCTGGTAAAAAACAGTTTGATGAGCAGACGGTCTATTACGATTCGGGAAAAGAGCTGACCTTTCACACTATTTCCCAGTCAATGTGGTTGCAACAGCCTACATTATTGCGTCAATTTTATGGGTTATTAACCAGCGCACATTACCGCACATCTCCCCTTGATTTACGACGATTGTTGGATGGCAACGGAATGACATTTCTTGCTGCGATGGCTCCCTTTTCAGTGGATAAACATCACTTGATTGCGGCTCTGTGGATGGTGAATGAAGGTGACTTATCACCGGCATTAGCACATGAAATATGGGCTGGACGTCGCCGTCCAAGAGGGAATCTGGTGGCTCAATCTCTGGCGGCCCACGGTGGTTTCCCACAAGCCGCGACATTGCGCTCACAAAGAGTCAGTCGTATTGCTGTTCAGGCACAATATCGCCGTCGTGGTATCGCCCAACACTTAATCATCCGGCAATGTCAGGAAGCCAGTAAATACAAATTAGATTTTCTTTCTGTCAGTTTTGGTTATACCGCGGAACTTTGGGCACTGTGGCAAAAGTGCGGTTTCCGATTAGTGAGGATGGGAACTCACCGGGAAGCCAGCAGTGGTTGTTATACTGCGATGGCTATTTTGCCGTTGAGTGAGCAGGGTGAGAGTTTTACGCAATCAGCAAAACAACAATTATCCCGCGATGCACGAGAGTTGGGATCATTACTCGGTTTTGCCTTGCCAATTGCCTATAATGATGACGAATGGCTGAATGGTTGTGATTGGCAGGAATTGGCTGGTTTTGCATTTGCTCATCGTCCTTTGTCCGCATCTTATTTTGCATTGCAGCGACTGTTGCTAACGAGCAATTTAACTTTACCCGCTTTGAGAAAGCATCTTCAGCAGCAAATAGATATCGAACAGTGCTCACGAGATTTATCGCTGAGTGGGCGTAAAGCGTTATTAAAACGTTGGCGGGAGGAAACAGCCCAAGCTTTGGCAAGCATGGATGAAATGCTTGCCAATCAGTGGAAAAATTGGGTTATTTCTTGTGATTCTGTTGAGGCCAATCGTCCTCATCATCCCATTTATCGTTGAGATCCCTATGCGGCGGTAGTTCTGGCTTGTTATCTAAGAAATATTTTTGATCGACGCGACTGAGCGCTTTTACCGCATTAATGATCATGCCGACGAGTACCAACAGAACAACCCACCAATAATCTATCAGCCAATGCATTGTATTTTCCTCGGAATATTAAGAGCCTTTCCCATAAGGCTCTTATACTGCTGCCTTTTAAGCTAAAATCCAAAATTCATAGGGTATAGAACCTAATCGGCTATTGTCTTAATTTATTATCCTGATGTATTTATCAAATATATAGGATAGGTTGGATTGCAACCAATCAATACCGGCAATATCACGGTTTTGCCAGGAACTCAGTAATATTTGCTCATCGAATGAACGTTCAGCTTCGTGGGATATAGGCCAATAGCTTATATGCCACGGTTCATAAGCCACACCCGCGTCGTGACGAGTGAATGGACGATAGAAATCATAATGGGACATGTTTTCTGTCAGCCAGTTGGTTAATGGCTCAAAATAGCCACCATTTTCATATTCCCAGGGCTCTAGCTGCAACTTTTTATCTTGTGGCAGCAGAAATGGATCATAAATATCCAGTTCTGTACCCCAATGGTGTCGGCTTGCTCCCGGCAGGGCAGACCAACGAAGAATCGCTTCACAAAGCTCACCTTCGCTCATTTTTGCAATATCAAGGGGTTGGCTGTTGTTATCCAATACAGGCCGCTGCCCGCGAAATTTCTCATTCCAGATAGTTTGCTGGAGAGTGAAATCGCGGAATGAACTGGCAGGTTGTAGCTTGAATCCTGCTCTGGCGGCATCTTTCTGCATGGCAAGAAATGCTTTGGTGGCATTGAATTGCAAACGATGATTACCAGACAGTGTTACCAAATGGTCTGTAGACAGGCCAGTCAGCATTTCAGGTGTAATCATTTGATTAATTGCTCCATGATACGTTGATAAATCAGGCTTAACTCCTGTAAATCAGACACCTTGACAGACTCATTTACTTTATGGATCGTTGCGTTAATCGGTCCCAATTCCACAACCTGAGCACCCATCTTAGCAATAAAACGCCCGTCTGATGTACCGCCACTGGTTGATAGCTCGGGTTTAAATCCGCAATAATGCTCAATGGCTTCAACCGCTGCATCAACCAGTTGGCCTTCGCAAGTCAGAAAAGGCTGGCCTGATAGCCACCAATCAAGCTCGTATTTAAGTTTATGCTTTTTGAGCATATCTTCAACTTGCTGCCGGATCTCGGTATCCGTCAATTCGGTACTGAAACGAAAGTTAAACTGAACCTTCAATTTACCTGGGATAACGTTATTGCTGCCGGTTCCGGCCTGAATATTGGCGATTTGCATACTGGTGGCAGGGAAAAACTCATTTCCATCATCCCATTGGGTATTGACCAGTTCTTGCAGAAAAGGCAATGCGCGATGAATGGGGTTATCTGCCAGTTGAGGGTAAGCTACATGCCCCTGAATACCAAAAATAGTCAGGTGGGCTGTTAAGGAGCCTCTCCGCCCATTTTTAATGACATCTCCAAGACGTTGTTGGCTGGATGGTTCGCCCACCAAACAGTAATCCAGACGTTCATGGCGCGACATCAATGCTTCAACCACCTTGACTGTTCCATTTATCGCATTAGCTTCTTCATCTGAGGTAATAAGGAAAGCGAGGCGGCCTTTATGCTCTGGATTTTCTGCGACAAAGCGTTCAGCAGCGACAACCATTGCTGCCAGAGAACCTTTCATATCTGCGGCGCCACGACCATAAAGCATCCCATCGCGGATAGTAGGCTCGAATGGCGGTGTTTGCCATTGTGAGGTATCACCGGCAGGAACAACATCAGTGTGTCCAGCAAGGGCAAAAGTTTCACCTGTTCCCCGATAAGCCCAGAAATTCAACGTATCGCCGAAAGGCATTCGTTCTATTGTGAAGCCAATGTTTTGCAGGCGCTGAATAAGAAGCTCCTGACAGCCTTGATCATCCGGGCTGACAGACGGGCGATGGATTAACTGTTGAGCAAGGTCAATTACCGGACAAGTCATGATAAGATCCTTATCTAGTCATGTGAGAAAAATTGTTGATATTGCTCAGCTTTAAAACCGAGCAAATACTTTTCTACTGCTGATACCGTTGCTTTTGTTCCCTTAGTGGTTGAGACCAAGAGAGGGCGTTTTATGATTGAAGGCTGTTCCAACATGAGTACTTTAGCAGCCTCTGGATTATTGATGGCTGTTTTTTGTTCGTCAGACAACTGACGCCAAGTTGTACCACGGGTATTCAGCAAGGATTCCCAACCTGCTTGTTCAATAAATGATTGAAGTAATTCAGAAGATAAACCATCAACACGATAGTCATGAAATTGATAGGGGATCTCTTGGTCTTCTAACCAGCGACGGGCTTTTTTTATGGTATCGCAGTTTTTGATACCGTAGAGGATAAAGGAGGTATGAGAAGAGGTATCCGACATAATGAGATTCCTTGGTCTTGTTTAACATACCCGACATAATGCGGGAAATCTGGCATTTTATCCAGATAGAGATAGGCTAATCATAGAAGGGGATAATAAACTAAACAAATAGTATTTTTGTTTACTATGTATACGATTAATTTATTTTAAATTAATTTGTTATTTTTGATAACTCACAATTTCCCCGCTGACAAAACTTAGGGAAATTGTGTTTCATATTGGGGATGTTGAGAAAGCCTCAATAGTTAGATGAAATCAGTTTCCCTATGTTTTAGATAAATGATAGCGGCTTCAAGGCGGGATCGAGATTTAAGTTTTTTCAATAGGTTACGGGTATGAACTTTCACAGTTTCTTCTGAAATAAAAAGAAAGTCAGCAATCTCTTTATTTGTCATTCCTTCAGAAATTTCTTTTAAGACATCCAACTCACGTTTGGTTAATTTTGATAAAGGATCGACGTAAAGGTGGCGGGTGGTTAAATATTGGTGGACTTTTTCACTAAACACTGCATGACCATCAGCAGCTTTTTTTATGTTACTCAACAGGGGGGGAAGGTCTATGTCTTTTAATAAATAGCCATTCGCTCCCGCATCAACAGCATCATAAATATCACTGCGATGATCTGAATCAGAGAGAACCAGAATATAGGCATCAAGCCCTTTTCGACGGAGTGATTTAATTGTATCAATCCCTGAAAGGCCGTGGATTTTCAAATCAATCAAAATAATATCAGGCTTTATCTGGCAAGCGATATTAATCGCATCTTCACCATTGTCGGTTTCGGCAGTCACAATGAGTTCACGTTCCAATTCGAGCAACCCTTTTAAGCCGTGACGAATGATAGGATGATCATCGACTATCATGACTGAGTGGTTATGCATATTCTTTCTCCCATATAGAAATGCAGATTTTATGTTTGATAAAACATAAAAGACAGGGTTCTGCTTTATGTTAAATTGCTGTGTGATTTTTATGGAGTATATTGAATCTCTCTAATGAGACTCTGAAAATATATCCTGATATAAAAATAGAAATATCGCAAACAAGTTTAACCAATCAGGTGAAATAAAATTCACTTTCATAAGAAAATGCGTTTCCTTAGTTGCTAGTAATTTTCTAAATAAATTTAATATAATATTTTATAGATTATTTTTTGTTTTTGTAAGCTTATTTTAAATTATAACTTTAAAATTCTTCTTTAATTAATTTATCAGGTTATGAATTGAGAATAAAATACCTCCAGATAGGTATCGTTAGGATAATGGCTATATAATATTGGTTAACATAGGAACATTCTTTGTTTATTTTTGCATCTTGCGCTTGGAGATTATGCATAAAATGCCGATAACATCATGATTTAACCCACCGTAACTATTATACTGAGCCGATTTTCACTTCGATATGACGCGTAAAGGATCTGATGATGGACGAAAAACTAAAACAAAGTGCTCTTGATTTTCACGAATTTCCACAACCAGGAAAAATCACGGTTACTCCAACTAAGCCCCTGACAACACAACGTGATTTGGCGTTAGCGTATTCTCCGGGTGTTGCTGCTCCCTGCCTTGAAATAGCAAAAAATCCTTTGGCGGCTTACAAATATACTGCCCGTGGTAATCTTGTTGCGGTTATCTCCAACGGTAGTGCTGTTTTAGGATTGGGTAATATAGGCGCACTGGCTGGTAAGCCCGTCATGGAAGGCAAGGGTGTTCTGTTCAAAAAATTCTCCGGCATTGATGTTTTTGACATCGAAGTTGACGAGTCTAACCCTGATAAATTGATTGATATCATTGCTGCTATGGAACCGACTTTCGGTGGTATCAACCTTGAAGATATCAAAGCACCGGAGTGTTTCTATATTGAGCAGAAACTCCGTGAACGCATGAAAATTCCTGTCTTCCACGATGACCAGCATGGTACGGCAATTATCTGTACCGCAGCGGTACTGAATGGATTACGGGTTGTTGACAAGGATATCGGCAAGGTACGCCTGGTCGTATCGGGGGCTGGGGCTGCGTCAATTGCTTGCATGAACCTGCTGGTAGCACTGGGTCTGAAACGTGAAAATATTGTCGTTTGTGACTCGAAAGGGGTTATCTATCGTGGCCGCGAAGAGAATATGGAAAAAACCAAGGCGCACTATGCGATTGAAGATAATGGCAGCCGCACGTTGGCAGATGTCATTCCTGATGCTGATATTTTCCTTGGATGTTCCGGACCGGGTGTACTGACGCAGGATATGGTAAAAACCATGGCGAAAGCACCGCTCATCATGGCATTGGCTAATCCAGAACCAGAAATTCTGCCACCACTGGCAAAAGCCGTTCGTCCTGATGCGATTATCTGTACCGGCCGTTCTGATTTTCCTAATCAGGTGAATAACGTTCTTTGCTTCCCATTCATTTTCCGTGGAGCATTGGATGTTGGGGCGACTACCATCAATGAAGAAATGAAACTTGCCTGTGTTCGTGCTATCGCCGATTTGGCACTGGCTGAACAAAGTCAGGAAGTGGCTTCCGCTTATGGCGATCAAGACCTGTTCTTTGGCCCTGACTATATTATTCCTAAACCGTTCGATCCGCGCCTGATTGTGAAAATTGCTCCGGCAGTCGCAAAAGCTGCAATGGAATCAGGTGTTGCAACTCGGCCTATTACCGACTTTGGTGCTTATATTGAGAAACTTAATGAGTTTGTCTATAAAACCAACCTGTTTATGAAGCCTATCTTCTCTCAGGCGAAAAAAGAGAATAAGCGCATCGTATTGGCAGAAGGGGAAGATATTCGAGTACTGCATGCTACGCAGGAACTCGTTTCCCTTGGACTGGCATTCCCGATCCTGATTGGTCGTCCCAGCGTCATTGAAATGCGGATTAAAAAGCAAGGTCTGCATATTGAAGCCGGTAAAGATTTTGAAGTGGTGAACAATGAAAATGACCCACGTTTTAAAGAGTATTGGCAAGAATATTATCAAATAATGAAACGTCGTGGCATTTCTCAGGAACAGGCTCGCCGTACAGTGATTGGTAACCCGACACTGATCGGGGCAATCATGGTACATCGTGGTGAAGCAGATGGCCTGATTTGTGGCACAGTTGGCAGCTACAGCGAACATTACCAAGTTGTAAAAGATGTCTTTGGTTTCCGCCGGGGTGTACATACCGCAGGTGCGATGAATGCGTTGATGTTGCCGATGGGGAATACTTTTATTGCTGATACTTACGTCAATGAAGATCCTAGCCCTGAAGAATTGGCTGAAATCACGCTGATGGCGGCTGAAACAGTTCGTCGTTTCGGCATTGAACCTAAAGTGGCACTGCTGTCACGTTCAAGTTTTGGTTCTTCTGACTGTGATTCTGCCCAGAAAATGCGTAAGACACTGGAACTGGTTCAACAAATGGCCCCGTCACTGGAAATTGATGGTGAAATGCACGGCGATGCTGCTCTGGTGGAAAGTATCCGCCGTGATATTATGCCGGACAGCCCGCTAAAAGGTTCAGCGAATTTGTTAATCATGCCAAATATGGAAGCGGCTCGTATCAGCTATAACCTGCTGCGTGTCACCAGCTCTGATGGCGTGACCGTGGGGCCAGTCCTGATGGGAGTGGCGAAACCTGTTCATATTCTGACACCGATTGCTTCCGTGCGTCGTATCGTGAATATGGTGGCATTGGCAGCGGTTGAAGCACAGACTACTCCCCTATAAATAATGCCCGAATTGCCCTGAATAATCCCCGATCTCACGACTGAGATCGGGGATTAATGCCCTATTAACTTGATGGTCAATAGGGTGTTTTATTTGTAAATAATTCTCATTATCTATAAGATGCGGAAAATTTTTCTTTTGATAATGAATACTCATGCAAACATCTACCCGTATCAAATCAACTTTTTTATCCTGTTCTCTTCTGCTTGGCAGTTTTATCTTAGGCGGTTGTGCCGAAACACCAAATGCCACTAAAAATACCTCTAAAGAGGTAATAAAAACTTTGCCGGATGAATTAATGCAATCTGGTGCATTACTTGATATGAAAACAGGTAACGCCATTACCCCCGATGAACTACTTGAACAGCTAAAAAATTATCCTCGCGTCGTTATTGGCGAAAAACATGACAATCCCTACCATCATCAGATCGAGTTATGGTTGGTACAGCAACTTGGGCAAAAACGTCCTCATGGTTCCGTATTACTGGAAATGATTAACCCGAACCAGCAAGAAAAAGTCAATAAAGTGAAAAGTTGGTTGCAGGGCAATCCGATTGTCAGAGATGAACGAGTCGAACAATTATTGGCTTGGCAACAAGGCTGGCCGTGGAAATGGTACGGTGATTTGGTGATGGAGCTGATGAAAGCACCTTATCCCCTGTTAGCTGCAAACTTGGATCGTAGTGAAATCGATCTGGCATATCAAAATCATCGGGCTGGAGATAGAACCTCGTTGGTTTCTGATGAAGTTAAACAACTTATCGAAAAAACGATTAAAAACTCCCACGGTGAAGAGATTGATGAGCAACATCTTTCTGCCATGAGCAAAATTCAACAGATGCGTGATCAACGAATGGCTGAACAATTGGTTAAATCTCCATCACCTGCGTTGTTATTTGCGGGGGGATATCATGCAGTAAAAGCGATGGGTATCCCTCAACATGTGAAAAAAATAGCGCCGAATGAAAAACTGGCAGTATTTATTATTGCGGAACAGGGGGTTTCTTTGAACAACGAATATGCGGATTTTGTCTGGTTTACACCAAAAGTGAGTAAAAATATAACCAAATAATAGTAATTATCACAAGGATGTGAATAACTAATAAATAAAAATAGTTTTCATTTATATATACAATTGATTATCATTCCCACCCATTTATTATTGACATAATGTGCTATTAAGAGATGTTGACTTACAACACGTATCAAAATGCTCACTCAAGCCATGTGGCAAAATCTATTCTCGCTGCGTTCATACTTCATGTTTTGGTCGTAGGCTGGTTAGTCTATAAACCGAAGGATATTGATATAGAAGAGTTTTTACCTCCTCCTGCGGTAATGGTGGAACTGTCAACGCAGACTGAAGCAATACATAAGATACAAAATCAGCCGATTGGTATTGAACAACAGCTATCTGTCGCCAGTAAACAGCAGGAAAGCAAGGTTGATGAAGTCAATATGCCAAAATTGAACATAAATGAAGATGCTTTGCTACTGGTAGATAAACAGAAGAAAAAAAAGAAAGAGCAGGATGCGCCGAAAAAAACACGGGCTGTTAAGCGCGTGAAAGCAGAAGAGCAGGAAAGTGAAAAATCTCGCAGTAGTGCGGCACCAACGACCAGTAATGCAACCGCAAATAATGTGACTGCGCGTACTGCGGCAGCTTATGAAAGTAATTCAGATGCCATTGCTGATGCCAGGGCAGTGTGGCAGGCAGAAGTGACCGGACATTTGAACCGTTATAAAAAATATCCGGATGACGCTCAGAGAAGAAATCGGACAGGGCGTCCAATGGTAAAATTCACTGTCAATCAACTAGGCGTTGTGCTTGACAGTGAGTTAACACGACGTTCAGGGACTAACTCACTCGATAGGGAAGCAAGGATGGTCTTGGAAAGGGCACAGCCTTTGCCTGCACCGCCCGACATTCTTTTAACTAATGGAAGAATTACGGTTGAACTACCGGTAGATTTTTCTTTGTCCCAATAAAAATACAGGACTGATGGCATGTCACAGTATAAAACGGTATTTTCATCACCTATAAAAAAATCATCTATAAAAAAAAGAGTGCGAAGTAAAAGAGTGATGCTCAGTTTTTTGCTGAGTGCTGGTTTGTTGAGCATGAGCAATAGTTTTGCCGCTATCGCAACGGAGGAAAATATGGTGCCACCTATGGCTACGAAACAGCCACATAAGATGGAGATCCACGGGGATACTCGTATCGATAATTACTATTGGCTGCGCGATGATGACCGTCAGGATAAAAACGTCATCGACTACTTAACGGCTGAAAATCAATATACCGAGCAAATGCTGAAATCGGGTCAGGAACTGCGTGAAACCCTGTATAAAGAAATGACTGACAGAATGAGTAAAGAAGATCAGTCAGTTCCTTATACCTATAATGGGTATGTTTATCGTACCGTTTACGAGGCAGGAAAAGATTTCCCGATCTATCAGCGTAAACCGGTCGATAATTCCACTGACTGGCAAGTGATGGTTGATGGTAACGAGCGGGCAAAAGGCCATAAATTCTATCAGATTGGCGGGTTTGTGGTTACGTTGGATAACAAACGTATCGCAGTGGCAGAAGATACCCAGGGGCGTCGTAACTTCCACGTTTCATTTAAGAACTTTGCTGATGCTGACTGGCAGAATAATGCCATAGAAAATACGTCCGGCAATATTTTGTGGGCTAATGATGGCAACACACTGTTCTATGTGCGCAGAGATGCACAAACATTGCTGCCTTATCAGTTATTCCGCCACCAATATGGCACGGATACCAAGCAGGATAAAAAAGTCTATCAGGAAGAGGATGATCGTTTTTATCTGTCAATTTCAGAGAGTACTTCGCTTGATTACATTTTGATTTCGAGTGCGAGCTATTCAACTTCAGAATATCGTCTGATTGATGCTAACCATCCGCAATCAGGGCCACAGATTTTTTCTGCCCGCCAAACGGGACGTGAATATGATCTCGATCATTTCCGTGGGCAATTTTATATCCGCTCTAACCACGAAAATCCATTGTTTGGTTTATATCGGACAAATGCTATCAGTCAGCCGTGGGAAACCGTCATTGCTCCACAGGAAAATACAGATCTGGAAAATTTTGCTCTGTTCAACAATTGGTTGGTTTTACAGGAGCGAACTAAAGGATTGTCATCGATCCGCCAGATTGACTGGAAAACTCAGCAGGAAAAACGCGTACAATTCGATGATCCGGCTTATATGGCATCATTGAGCTATAACCCAGAGCCGGATACAAATTTCCTGCGCTATAGCTATTCATCTTTGACAACGCCAAGTTCTGTATTCCAATGGAATATGGAAGCAGGCGAGCGTGAATTATTGAAACAGCAAGAAGTTAAAGGATTCAACAAAGAAAACTATGAAAGCCAGCGTATTTGGGTAAAAGCCCGTGATGGAGTGGAAGTTCCTGTTTCTCTGGTCTATCGCAAATCCCTGTTCAAAAAGGGTGAGAACCCGATCCTGATTTACGGTTATGGCTCTTACGGCATCAGCATGGACCCTTATTTTAGTTCTGCGCTGTTGAGTCTGTTGGATCGCGGATTTGTATATGCGTTAGTGCATGTGCGCGGTGGTGGTGATTTAGGCAAGAACTGGTATCTGCAAGGAAAAATCGCGAACAAGATGAACAGTTTTCACGATTTTATCGATGCAACCAAAACATTAATTGCTGATGGCTATGGCGATAGTAAGCGGGTTTATGCTGAAGGCGGTAGTGCGGGCGGTTTATTAATGGGTACTGTGATTAATCAGGCGCCGGAATTATATCGTGGTGTAATCGCAAAAGTTCCTTTTGTGGACGCACTGACTACGATGCTTGATTCATCTATTCCACTGACAACGGGTGAATATGAGGAATGGGGTAATCCAAATAACAAAGAAGATTACTTCCGTATTAAATCCTATAGCCCGTATGACAATATTAAACATCAACATTATCCTCATTTGCTCGTTACGACAGGTTTGCATGATTCTCAAGTTCAATATTGGGAACCAGCAAAATGGGTGGCTAAATTAAGAGAAATGAAACAGAGTAATAGTCTTTTATTACTAGAAACCAATATGGACACTGGACATGGTGGAAAACAGGGCCGTTTTAATCGCATAAATGATATTGCCTTTGATTACAGTTTTCTATTGATGTTAGATGATGAAAAAAATTATTTTCCAGAATTAAAATAATAATAAAAAATATATTTAAAAACCATAATACTGATAATTAATTATCAGTGTTATGGATACTTTACACATAAATTTACGAAGCAATGTGAACAACAATAAATATTCTTCTATTTAGGGTAAGGTTAATGAAAATTGTAGCAAAAATAGCTGGAGTCAGCGCTGTGCTGATGGGACTCCAGGGAATCGCTTATGCTGAAAATACGGATAGCAATAAAAAAGAAAAAGTTGTGCGGTTCAGCAGTTTGAAAGTTTCAGGAGCTCAGGATAATAAAAACTCCCCACAAGTTCAGGCAATGGAAAAACCGGGTGCTTATAGTTCTGTGGGTGAAGATAATAAATTGGAATCGATGGATAGTGTGCTGCGTAGTTTACCGGGGACTTATACCCAAATGGATGCCAGTCAGGGAACAGTGAGCGTTAACGTCCGTGGGTTAAGCGGTTTTGGTCGTGTCAATATGATGGTGGATGGCGTTAGCCAGAGTTTTTATGGTATAGCACCGAGTGAGTTTTCTCATGGTAGCCAACCGTATAATCAGTTTGGTACTTTGATTGATCCTAATTTTATTATACGAACAGATATTGACCGTGGACAGGCTAACGATGGCAGTTCAGTCAATGCGCTGGTCGGAAGTGCTAATTTCCGCACAATTGGGATTGATGATGTTATTTTTGAAGGCGATAATCTGGGCATATGGACTAAATCAAGCTATGGTACTAATGGCATCGGTAAAAATGGCATGATTGCAATTGCGGGAAAAACGCAGGCATTCAGTCCGGAAGGTTCTATTGGTGCTATGCTGGCTGTGAGCGGTCACAGTATTGATGCTCATTATAAAAATGGCATGGGTATCAGCAGTGAAGAGTTTGGTACGGATAATACATTTAAACAAAAACCAAACTCACAATTGATGAAAATAAATATTAAACCAAATGAATTTCATGATTTAGATTTGTCTGGACGTTTTTATCATAATAAATTCACTAAACGCCATGTTGATAGTTATGATTACTCCCTAAAATATCATTACACACCATTTAGTGAATTAATTGATACTGAGGTGCTGCTTAGTACGGGACGTGGCGACCAGATGTTGCAGATGGATTCTATACCTGGTTTAGGTAGGACTGAGTCGCATAATAAATCTAATGCTATTAATGTTAAAAATACCAGTCGATTTAATTATGGTGATACTGATTTTGCATTTACCCTTGGCAGTAAATTGATGCACACTGAATATAAAAAGAAAACACTCATTGGTGTTGGTGCTGATAATACAGTAAAAGAAGAAAATAATCAGTTTTCACCAGGCGGAGAACAAAATATTGCCAGTATTTATAGCCGGCTCAAAATAGAACATGGTATTTATACTGCCGATTTAGGGCTGAATTATTTAGATTATAGCCTTAAGGGATTTAAACCAGACTGTGATCTTCGAATTTCCTGTTTCCCTCAAGGGTCTGCACAAGTGAGCTTAAAAGATCGCGCTTTTAATCCAAGTGTTCTGTTATCAGCAGAAATTATACCTGAATTTCAGCCATTTTTGAGTTATACTCATTCAATGAGAGCACCAAATATTCAGGAAGTATTTTATCCTGGTGGAGAAGGTAATTCTGTCAATCCTTTCCTCAAAGGAGAAATAGCGGACACTTATCAAATTGGTTTTAATAGTTATCGCCCAAATCTAATTGTTGATGGAGATACATTCCGTCTGAAAGCAACAATATTTCATACAAAAATTAAAAATTACATAAATGGTGATTTTTATTCACTCTGTGGTGAGAAGAAAATGTGTAAATTGGATGGAACTCAAACCGCAGAAGAGGAAAATGCAGTAAGTGCAGATGTTAATACGTATATATATACTAATAGCCTGACTCCAGTTATTATGAAAGGCTATGAAATAGCGGTTAATTATGATGCAGGTGTATTTTATAGTTCATTAGCCTATAGTCAGCAGAAAACACAACAGCCTGCTTCACAGGCAGCAACTATTATGGGGACAAGCTCTGCTTCTCAGTTACCAGAGAGCTATATGACATTAGATACTGGTGTTCGTTTACTGGAAGAAAAAATGCGTGTTGGTGCAATAGTTAAATATACAGGCCGGTCTTATCACCAAGATCCAGCTGTCGATGGGGATTGGGATATCAGTGAGAAAATGGTCAAAGATAATAAGATACCGACTATTGTTGATTTATATACAGATTATCAAATAAATAAGAATATTTTGATTAAATTTTCAATACAGAATGTAGCTAACAAAAACTACGCTGATGCTTTGAATCGTATGAATTCTTCAGCAAATATATCGAGTGGGGATGCTGTAGCTCAAACAGCCCGTGGCAGAACCTACGTGATGGGTGCTGAGATTCGTTTTTAATAAAATTAGAATGAAATCAAATAGCGGTAAGAGATTACCGCTATTTTTATAGTATCTTGTCAATATTAAAATAAAATCCATAAAAGAAAACTATCATTTTTCTATGGAAGGATTTTTTAATACTCTTGATTTATTTTACTTTCAAAGTAAAAGTTAATGGCTGTTGCTATTGAAGATATAATCATTCGAATAGTAATCTCCAAGCCATGAGAAATCACTCCGAGTTCACTCAAGGTACTAATGATATTTTTAACTGTTATAGATAATCCACTTACTACTGCCTCCATACTTTTCCAAAAATCATTAGTGATAAAAGGTTTTTTTTCTGTATTTATAGCTTTCTTCATGATTTACTCGTAATTTATTTTTTGTGTGTGTTGATAGTAAATAGTTACATGACAGATAATTAAAACAACCACTCTAGCAAATTAGCCAGAATGGTTAATGAGTTTACTTCTTATTTTATCAGGTTGATGCTATATAAAAATAGTATCAGTGTTAACGGGCTAAATTAGCTTATGAAGATTACTTACTCCTCGCTACGCAAGGAGTAAGTAATTGATATAGCATATTCTAATACCTACTGAATCAGTAAAATTTTTTTAAAACATCAACAATAAGATTTAGGAAAAGGACAACTGAGTCTACACTGGAAATTAATATTTTTATTAGCGAATTAGGAACGTTAGTCATACATTTTATTGCAGCAATAATTCCAGTTACACATTTTTTAAATCCATTAATTGAATCACTTATGGCTATCCAAAAAGCATCAGGCAAGACTGAAGATTCCTGTTCTTGTGTTAGTGTACTCATAATTACCTCGTTATTTATAAGAGTAATAAATAATTTCATCGTATGGCTTGTGAAAATCATATTTTATTAATTTAATGTTTTTTAATCATTAAGAGTTAGAGTCTGATTTTTGGTCATTAAGAGTTTTAATAAGACCATCGAAGCCATCCTGGATGGATTTGTTTATACGGGTTACTACTTCATCAGATATATGACCAGAATATTTAAGTGCATTAAATATAGCTTGTGACATCTCTGAAAATCCGTTGGCAATGTAAATCAGATCATCCCAAAAAATATTAGGAATTACTGCTTTGTCTAGTTCGTTCATAATCTACTCACTATTTTTTTGTGTAATATTACTATGTAATGATCATATGAAAATATTTTTTAAAAAAATATATATTTATGAAAATCATTGATAATAAGTGGTGAGAAAAAACCAAATTAAGAGTGCTTATCTATGCTGCTTTTTTGAAATAGAGTATTTTGGAAATTATAAATGAAAGCGGTGTTATCTTAAGGAATGTGCTGTGTACTTAGATAATAATAGCAATCAATTATATAAAAGTTTTCTAAAACAGTCCGGCAGTAATTATTTGAATAATAGTCAGCATCCTTACTTTTCAGTGTAGGATAAATTCATCATTCATCAACCGACAAAGTTAAAAAAATAAAAATAAGGGGCGAAAGTTTAATCTAAACCCCTTATTAATCTAAAATTATTCACATTACCGTAATTTAATTTTTTTTCTTACGGGTCTTCTTCACTTGCGTCACCTGACTCTCAACCCAGCCATCCTGCAACCGCGTTTTCAGCGCATCCCCAACTTTCACCTGCTTAACCTGTTTCAACAACTTTCCGTCAGACGCTTCGCTGATACTGTAACCACGACTCAGTGTCGCCAGTGGGCTAACCGCTTCCATTCGTGAACAGGAAACGGCAAATTTTTCCCGATAGCGTCCTAATTGTCGCTCAATAGCTTGTTTTAAACGAAAATCAAGTTGTTGGATAGATTGGCTATAGTGTCGGATTTCTCGCTCAGGGTGAGTCTGTAACAGCCGTTGACTAACTTTTTCATACGAAATTGAATGCTGTTTTAGGTTACGTAAAAAGGCATCAATCAGCTTTTGTCGTAACTCACTCAAATGATTTTGCTGGCGCGCCAATCGCAAATCAGGACGTTGTTGTTGAAGCCGATGCTGCAATAGATTAAATACCCGTTGTTTTTGGGCGAAGAAGTAATCCATCGCCATTTCGAGCCGTTGTTGCAGGGACTGCACTTGCCTTAATAATTCGATTTGATTACGGCTAACCAGTTCTGCCGCCGCAGAAGGAGTAGGTGCACGCAGATCAGCGACAAAATCCGCAATTGTCACATCCGTTTCATGTCCGACAGCACTGACGATAGGAATACGGCTCTGGAATATTGCCCGTGCAACGTGTTCGTCATTAAAGCACCACAAATCTTCAAGTGATCCGCCGCCACGTCCGACAATCAGAACATCACACTCTTGCCTCGCATTTGCCAGCTCAATTGCCCGAATAATCTGTAAGGGCGCTTCGGTACCCTGAACTGCGGTGGGGTAAATGATAATTGGCAGGGAGGGATCACGGCGTTGCAAGATATTGAGGATATCGTGCAGCGCTGCGCCACTGGCCGAGGTTATAACGCCAAGTCGCTTTGCCGGTGAGGGCAGTAGTTTCTTATGGATCTGATCAAATAAACCTTCTGCGGTGAGTTTTTGCTTCAACACTTCAAATTGTTGTTGTAGCAATCCATCACCGGCAGGTTGGATACTTTCCACGATTAGCTGATAGTCACCCCGAGGCTCATACAGGGTAATTTGTGCCCGAACCAACACCTGTTGGCCATTTTGTGGACGAAATGTTGCCCTGAGATTGTGACTGCGAAACATAGCGGCACGAATTTGTGCACGTTCATCTTTTAATGTGAAGTACCAATGTCCTGATGATGGCTGAGAAAAATTGGACATTTCAGCAGAAAGCCAAATTCTGCCCATTTCCAGCTCCAATAGCTGGCGAACCGTCTGATTCAGGCGGCTGACAGAAAAAATTCCGGTATTGGTAGGTAGTGACATGTGAGCCAGATCAAATTTTAAAACAAGGACTTAATTAACCGATATTAATCTTCTTGTATGACTAATCAAGAATTTTTTTCAGAAAATGCTGGAGGCAACCGATTTCGGCCTGTATAATGCCGCGGCAATATTTTATCCCTCTTATTGCCCCATTGCTTGGTGAGATATTGCCCATGTTACGTATTAAAAAAGAAGCATTAACTTTTGATGATGTTCTGTTGGTTCCTGCCCATTCTACAGTCCTGCCTAACACAGCGGATCTGTCTACTCAATTAACCTCTACTATTCGCCTGAACGTTCCTATGCTTTCAGCAGCCATGGATACCGTGACGGAATCTTCAATGGCAATCGCACTGGCTCAGGAAGGGGGCATTGGCTTCATTCATAAAAATATGTCGATTGAGCGCCAGGCTGAAGAAGTCAGTCGTGTGAAGAAGCATGAAAGCGGTGTTGTTACCGATCCTGTCACTGTGACGCCACAAACGACTCTGCGTGAAGTTCACAAACTGACCGAGCGTAATGGCTTCGCAGGTTATCCTGTTGTGACAGAAGAGAATGAACTGGTTGGTATTATTACGGGTCGTGATGTGCGTTTCGTTACCGATTTAGATCAGCCAGTGACTGCCGTGATGACACCGAAAGAGCGTCTGGTGACAGTAAAAGAAGGCGAAGCCCGTGAAGTTGTCTTGCAGAAAATGCACGAACAACGTGTTGAGAAAGCGCTGGTTGTTGATGATAACTTCCACCTGCTTGGCATGATCACTGTGAAAGATTTCCAGAAAGCAGAGCGTAAACCAAACGCGTGTAAAGATGAGCAGGGTCGTCTGCGTGTTGGTGCTGCGGTTGGTGCAGGCGCTGGCAACGAAGAACGCGTTGATGCGTTGGTCGCTGCGGGTGTGGACGTACTGTTGATCGATTCTTCTCACGGTCACTCTGAAGGTGTTTTGCAACGCATTCGTGAAACCCGCGCTAAATACCCTAACCTGCAAATCATCGGCGGTAATGTCGCGACTGGTGAAGGCGCTAAAGCGCTGGTAGACGCGGGTGTGAACGCGGTGAAAGTAGGTATCGGCCCTGGTTCCATTTGTACAACCCGTATCGTAACCGGTGTTGGTGTTCCTCAAATCACGGCGATTGCAGATGCAGTTGAAGCGTTGGAAGGAACGGGTATTTCTGTTATTGCTGATGGTGGTATCCGTTTCTCTGGTGACATTGCTAAAGCAATCGCTGCGGGTGCTGCATGTGTAATGGTCGGTTCAATGCTGGCTGGCACAGAAGAATCTCCGGGTGAAATCGAGCTGTATCAAGGCCGTTCGTTCAAATCTTATCGCGGAATGGGTTCTCTGGGCGCGATGTCCAAAGGTTCTTCTGACCGTTACTTCCAGACTGATAACGCAGCTGACAAATTGGTACCAGAAGGTATTGAAGGCCGTGTGGCTTATAAAGGTCTGCTTAAAAGCATCGTTCATCAGCAGATGGGCGGCCTGCGTTCCTGTATGGGTCTGACGGGTTGTGCAACCATTGATGAACTGAGAACTAAAGCAGAATTTGTTCGTATCAGTGGTGCGGGTATTCAGGAAAGTCATGTTCATGATGTGACTATTACCAAAGAATCACCAAACTATCGTTTAGGTCTGTAATTTATTTTAGAGTGGCCCGTTATCGGGCCACTGCTCTCTTTATTTTTTTAATTGCCACTTGTTTTTGGAATTCACCTCAAATGACAACTAATATCCATAAGCATCGCATTCTGATCCTTGATTTTGGTTCGCAATATACTCAACTGATTGCCCGCCGCATTCGTGAAATTGGTGTTTATTGTGAACTCTGGACATGGAATGTCACTGAAGAGCAAATCCGCGAATTTAACCCGAACGGTATCATCCTTTCTGGCGGTCCTGAGAGTACAACTGAAAACAATAGCCCACGCGCACCAGAGTATGTCTTTAACGCAGGTGTACCCGTGTTGGGGATTTGTTATGGCATGCAAACCATGTCCATGCAATTGGGTGGTCAGGTTTCCAATTCTGACGAGCGTGAATTTGGTTATGCTCAGGTTGAAATCAAAAATAACTGTGAATTATTCCGTGATATTCAGGATGCCCTGAGCGAGTCCGGCAAGCCTTTGTTGGATGTATGGATGAGTCATGGTGACAAAGTAACCGCTATTCCGGCTGATTTCACAACTGTTGCCAGCACTGATACTTGCCCGTTTGCCATTATGGCAAATGATGAAAAACGCTTTTACGGTGTGCAATTCCATCCAGAAGTGACTCATACTCACCAGGGTTTGAATATCCTGAAACGCTTTGTACTGGACATTTGTCAATGTGAAGCGCTGTGGACAGCTGCTTCTATTATTGACGATATCGTAGAACGTCTGCGTACCCAGATTGGTGATGATCAGGTTATTCTGGCACTGTCCGGTGGTGTGGATTCCTCTGTTACGGCATTGTTGTTGAGTCGTGCAATTGGTAAGCGCTTGACTTGTGTCTTCGTAGACAACGGCTTGTTGCGTTTGAACGAAGCGGATCAGGTGATGGAAATGTTTGAAGGTAAATTTGACCTGAACATTATCCATGTCAAAGCAGAAGATCGCTTCCTGTCTGCATTGGCCGGAATTGATGAGCCAGAAGCTAAACGTAAAACCATCGGTCACGTCTTCATTGATGTATTTGATGAAGAAGCTTCGAAACAAACTCAGATTAAGTGGCTGGCACAGGGCACGATTTATCCGGACGTGATCGAATCCGCTGCATCTGCAACAGGTAACGCGCACGTTATTAAATCTCACCATAACGTAGGTGGCCTGCCGGAAGATATGAAACTGGGCTTGGTTGAACCGCTGAAAGAGCTGTTCAAAGACGAAGTTCGTCGTATCGGTCTGGAACTGGGTCTGCCATATGAGATGTTGTATCGTCACCCATTCCCGGGTCCGGGCCTTGGTGTTCGTGTATTGGGTGAAGTGAAGAAAGAGTATTGTGACCTGCTGCGTCGTGCTGATGCTATCTTCATTGAAGAACTGCATAAAGCGGATCTGTATCATAAAGTCAGTCAGGCATTTACCGTATTCCTGCCGGTTCGTTCCGTAGGCGTCATGGGCGATGGTCGTAAATACGACTGGGTTGTTTCCCTGCGCGCGGTAGAAACCATTGACTTTATGACTGCTCACTGGGCACATCTGCCATATGATTTCTTGGGTCGTGTGTCGAACAGAATCATCAATGAAGTCGGTGGGATCTCGCGGGTAGTCTATGATATCAGCGGTAAACCACCAGCAACGATCGAATGGGAATGATTTAGCGCCTTCCCAAGCCTCACCAAATCATCATGATTTTCTAATTAAGGCCCTGATTTCAGGGTCTTTTCATTTCCAAGCCCCACCAAATCACACCCTACCAGCATGACATTTTTGACGGTATTGCAAAATATAAGATGCAAGCATTGTGGAAGTGACTTACTCAAGGTGAATACTACTGCCGTGGGAAGGTCTTGGTAATGCAGATAGCTTATCCCAAGCGGGGTCTGTTAACATAAACATAGTTCACGGAATGATGGTGAGATCTGATTGTTTTTTGGCGAAAGTCATTATACCAAATCATCATGCTGTTCAGATCCCCCTCACAAAACATCAACACGCTCTAGTGAAATTCATGAAACATTTATCAGCAAAATAAAGTACTGGGATAATAAATTATCCAGTAGTCATGGGAAATAACAGTTTTTCCATGAACTAACCACAAACAAGGAATAATGGAATGAAAAAACGACTAATAGCATGTGCATTGCTTGCCTTAACGGGATGCGGCGAGAACTACAGTGAATATAATGGCGTATATTTCTGCAAAATAGGCCTGACAGTTAATGCTGAGGTAGCGAAGCAAGGAAGTGAATATTCTTTCCCGCTATCGGTAGTAAAAGCCAGAATGACTTTTAAAAATGGGATTATGACGATTCATGGGATGAAATCGGGCGATTATGTCGGTCATGAGATGGCTATGACCGCACCGCCAGTAGCACCGAATGGCAGGAAGCTGATGTCAGAAAGAGAGTTTAAATATGATGATGGTGAATTTAGTGAAGATTTTTTCCCTCACTATGGTATTGCGACAATTACGATTGGTAATCCGCGTTATGACGGCATAATGCAGCAGCTCACTAACTGCAAAAAAGAGTGAAAATAATTCCTTTAAAAGCCAACCAGCTCCATCACGGGGCTTATTCTTTCCTCAATCTTCTTATCTGTGCGTCATTGACTTACACGTTAAAGGTGTCTAATATTAATCCAAACATGCGCCAATGGTGTACTGATATATGATATTCATTGAAACCCCTATCTTCACTGAAGACTGCAAAGAGCTGCTAAGTGATGATGAATACCGTGAGTTTCAGCAATATCTTGCAGATAATCCCGCTGTGGGTGATGTTATTCAGCACACTGGAGGCTTGCGTAAAGTCAGGTGGTCATCTAGGTAAAGGTAAACGAGGCGGTGTGCGCGTTATCTATTACTACAAAGTGGATGCCTCACATATCAGGTTACTGCTGATTTATAAAAAAGCGTCAAAGATGACCTTGGCGAATCAGAAAAGAAAGTCTTGAGAACATTAAATGAGGGGGGTGGTAACAATGGATAGCAAATTATTTTCCAGACTCACTGAAAGTATGACGCAGATGAACGAGATCATGAATGGTGAGCGAGACGCTTCTCGCAAGACTCTCTTTGAAGCAGTGAAAGTAAAAAACATTCGTCAGGCAACCGGTTTAAGTCAGGCGGGTTTTGCTAAATTAATTTCTGTGAATGTTGGAACTCTTCGTAACTGGGAGCAAGGGAGACGAGAGCCAACAGGGCCAGCGAAAGCCTTGTTAAGGGCAATAGAAAAAGACCCTATTCATGTTCTAAAAGCGTTATCTATGTAAGTAACATTTCACGATTGTTAACTGATTTTCATGAATCTATCAGTTTCTGAAAGTTTTAATGAACTACGTAGTTCTGCTGCTTCTTTTTTAAGTCTATTAATTTCTTCATCCTTTCTGACTATGACAGCCTGTGTGTAGCTATGACAAAATCAGGTATAGTCCTGTTTTGACATGATTACTGAATTAATGGATGCAGAGAAACGCTGGCGTTTGGTAAGTATGCTTGCAAGGTGTTTTTTTAGGGGCAGTTATTATTCCTTATTTGATAAAAAATACTGTTAGCAGTATCCGTTGAGTTTACACGCCAACCCATATTTATGATGGTAGATAATCGGATTTTAAAATAGACCACCAGATTTTAAGGCGTATTTGTTACTGCTTTATTGCTCTATATTGAAATAACCCCCCCCTAAGTAATATTAACTGGTTGTTTATTAGTGGAATGAAATGACTGTGAACGTTAATAAATAATAAGTGAGGGATTTATGTCTGAAGTGAATAAACCAGAAATGAATACAGCGGTTAAATGCCCATTCAATCCTGAACAATATAAAAGTAATGAGATTCCTTTCCACGGCTCATTCCCGTGGGCAATGATTCAGGTGTATTTAGGCGGAAGAATTCATCGCAGTAGCTGGAAAACAGCAGATGACAATGTGCGCTTGGTTTCTGTGCCCGGATTTGGGCCAAATCTTGAAAGGTACGATAAAAAAAATGGTGCCAGTATTTGGACACCGACGCAGGATGATATGGTGGAATGTGATTGGGTACGGTTAAAAGAAGATAATAAGCCGGATATTTCATGCCCCTTTAACCTGGGTCAATACACCTTAGCGGTTATCATGGGTTCATTGCCCTGGGCACTTATCCAAGTGTTTTTAGGGAATAAAGTACACCGCAAAGATTGGGATGTTTCTGACGGTTATCTCTATCTTAGCCAGAAATCAGAGAAACCCGGCGGAGGTGAAGAAATTGCCCAGATTGAGAAGATGTTCAAATATGGTCAGTCTCAATCCTGGACACCTACGCAAGGCGATTTAATGGCGTGTGATTGGGTACTGTGGAAGGCCGGTGACAGATAGTGGTTCCGGATATTGAAAAGGCTGAAATGATAAGTCATCTAGTTAAGAATTATTATTTTTATATAAAATTGGATGATGTACTTTATTATATTAATACTAGGGGCTTAGCCTCTACGCCGATGGTGCCAAATGTCTCATCTGGAGGTGCTTATGGGGTACTTATTTATCATAATAGTAATGAAAGTGATGGATTAAGGAAACTTATTGAGGTAATAAAGACAAAAGTAGGGAAACGCGCGCGATTCTCTTGTACTTGGAGTTCTGAACCACTTACACCCTAAATTCAATTGTGTTTCAGGCTAGTCTTATGAGAAAGTCACCTCTACCCTGTAAGTAGTATGCTTGCAGGGTGTTTTTTCAGAGAGTTCCTCATGAAATGTGTGATGCTTATTGCTATAGCTGCTGGAAAATTGCCTTTCACATCCCTTGCCAGAAGAAGACAGTTTAAGGCTATATATAAAAGTTATTTAGAATCAAACGAGTGAATATATTTTCTCTTTGTTCGTGGATATACTGCCGTTCTGTTTTTATGGATTAATGGATTAGTTCTAAATGATAAAAAAATTACCATTACTGTTTGTATTTGCTATTGCAGGATGTTCTATCGGGAAGGTGCCAACAGATCATCTTGTATTACTCAGCAACGGCGACCTCTGCCGTGCTCTTGGAGAAAACTCTGATAACGGTGAAATCACCATCAGAATACAGAACGAGATAGCATCTAGAGAGGGTTCGATAGATATGGAAAAGTGTCATTCCATTGAAGTTTTTACACAAAATCGAATGAATTCCGCCTTAATGGATCCTTGGCATCGCGGAATGGGACCAATGAATGACCAGTTCATAGGAAATCTACAGCAAATAATGGCTGACGGTAAATTATAATCTGTTTAGCGCATTCTACTTGATTTATTGTGATGATAGGGTGTTGTACTTTGTCTTAAATATTCTCCAGTTGGACCAAAAGACTTATAAATGATGTTATCAGAATTTATACGATTTAAGTCTCAAAGCCTATGTTGTCAATAGTTGTTTTTATATTTACAGAGTTTTCCTTGAACAGAAAAATGATAAACAAATGTTATGAAATAAACCAAAAAATAAAAATGCCATATAATTGTTAGTTGAAAATGACCTTTTTCGATGTTATTCATAAATGCTACTTGCATTGAGCGAAGAGGCATCATTATGAGTGAACAGCGACCTATGTCTATCTGGCGTTATTTAGTATCGCGTGATGCGGTAATGACTATCGTTATACCTATAGCGCTTTATAATATTGCGTTCCGATTTGGCGGTGTTGGTGCCGCTTTGCTTCTGACGAGTTTATACTCAATTATTCTCAAATTTATTAGCAAGACCCAAGGTGTTTGGGTGGTTATTGTGCTACTCCTTGTGTCCGGTATTAGTCACTATCTTTATATTCATGGGCATACGCTGTTTGATATCAAAAATGAAGAAATATTCCGTTCTGTTAGTGGTGCTGCTTCTGTTGTAGCGGTGTTCGGTTTTTATTCATTATTGGGACGACCTGCTGTGCAAAGAATGGCAGAGCAAGCCATGCCAAGGTTAAAAACCATTTCTATCTATGGCACTCCGTTGTATACCAATGTGTGGCATGAAGTCTCTATAACTTGGATTCTGGTATATTTGTTTAAAGCAGCAGGGCTTTATGTGATTTCAGACAAGCATAGTTTTCCTATTGATGACATCATCTTTTTCTGTGGCTCCCCATTGACCTTACTGATGGTATTATTTAGTTTCTATTGGCCTAGATATCGTTGGAGATCAAACCGCAAAAAAATGCTATAAATTTCTCTTCCATATTGGTAATAGTGTGAAATAAATCATCTGCCCATTCTGGATGTACACGAAAACAATTGTACACAAAAACAATAGGACGCAATGTTTTCAGAACTTTCAATTACTAACTATTATTCTATTCTCGGTCATCGTATCGTACTTGATTATCTTAATATCATTACCAGTTCCCTAAACAAAGAACACAGAATTAACAGGCACCTACTTTAGTTGCTGCCTTTTGCGGTTGTGAAATTATTAAACAATATCAATAACAACTTTTCTCTGTGCAGATCTTTGTTCTACAAGATCGTGGGCTTCAATGGC
Organism: Xenorhabdus littoralis; assembly: GCF_033949345.1. NCBI lineage: Bacteria > Pseudomonadati > Pseudomonadota > Gammaproteobacteria > Enterobacterales > Morganellaceae > Xenorhabdus > Xenorhabdus littoralis. The sequence goes on along the minus strand of NZ_VCDP01000049.1, from coordinate 23,373 downwards.
CATATCGAGGATAAAACGATGTTCACTGAGCACAGGGTATAATTTTCCTTCTTCCACATAACTAATCAGGTTATGCAGAATTGCCCCATGATGTGCATGTTCTTCCCCCGTTTACTTATTCCGCCCCCAAAGAGAACCGCTCCCTCGTCGTTCAAGCTTATTGCGGGATTTTTTAGTTAATCGGTTTGGAAAGTGAATTCCATAGATTTCAGGTTGCAGCGTTTCTGCTGTTCCATTCATCTTTGGTTATTTCCCAGAGTTCATTGGCATACGTTCCTGAGACATACTCTTTTTTTGTCACATTTATTAGTCTGGCATTTTGTGACAATGAGATTTTCTTCGAACGTTTATTCATGCTGGCTTTTTGTGTTCTCAGAACGGATTGTCCTAATGTATTAAACCAATAATCAGTGACTTTCTCACAGGCTTCGCTCATCAAGCCTTGTCCTTGGTATTCTAAGGAGAGCCAGAAGCCTCTATTATTATTTGGTTTATCATAGAGTCCGATCACTCCAATCAGTTCATTTGGCTTGTTTTTTATTCTAATCGACCATATCCATGCTTTTCCCTCTTGTATTGCAGGTAGTGCTATCATATTGACGAAATATTCTCCGCCATCATCGGGATAGGGCCAGGGAACTGAGTGGCTATCTAAATATTTGACGATATCCCAGTGCGGAAATGTTTGTTGAATTTGGACGGCATCTTCAGAGGCTATTTTTTTCAATAGAAGTTTCTCCGTTTCTAAATCGTCAAATGGCATAGCATCCCCTTGTGTAACAAAAATGTTATTAACTGTGTTATCGCACGATAAGTTGAGCGTTAATCATAGTCAACCGGCTTTTCCGTATTAAGTAAAAAATATGGTATAGTGCGCCTTTGGTTTTTTCCTATCCCACGGAATGTTATGTCTTATCAATGTCCTTTATGTCACTCATCATTACTGTTCACTCATCATCAATGGCGTTGCGAAAACAATCACCAGTTTGATTGTGCAAAAGAAGGGTATGTCAATTTACTGCCCGTTCAGCATAAACGCTCAAAAGAACCGGGTGATAGTGTGGAAATGATGCAGGCGAGAAGGGCATTTTTGCATTCTGGTCAGTATCAGGCTTTGCAACAAAAAACAATTGAACGGCTTAATGAGTTTTTGCCAGAAAGTGCAACAATGTTGCTGGATATTGGTTGCGGTGAAGGTTATTACACAGCAGCAGTGCAAGAACAGTTGAATTTTCATCGAAATTTGGCTGTACACGGATTGGATGTCGCGAAAGTTGCAATTCGTTATGGTGCCAAACGTTATCCGAATGTTAATTTTTGTGTGGCATCCAGCCATCGGTTGCCATTTGCTGATGGTTCACTGGATGGTATTTTACGAATTTATGCTCCCTGCAAAGCAACAGAGTTAGCCCGTGTCGTGAAATCAGATGGAATTGTTTTAACGGTGACACCTGGTCCACGTCATCTTTATCAATTGAAAGAATTGATTTATCAAGAAGTTCATTTGCATCCTGAAAACCATGAACAATGGGATGGTTTCGAATTAATTTCGACGGAAACGCTGGCTTATGATATGTCTTTGGATGGAGAACAAGCGCATAATTTACTGCAAATGACACCTTTTGCCTGGCGGGCATCGGAAAAAGTTAAAGCTGATTTAATGTCGAGAAAACAATTTAATTGTGAAGCGGATTTCACATTGAAAGTATATCGGCGTATCTGATGATAATTTTAAAATTATTTCATTAAGCTGTAATTCTGGGGTAAATATATTCTGATTATTTACCCCATAAAATTGACGGGAAAATATTATTTCGCATACACAAATAAATTAAGATGCTCGAATAATATATTGAAACCAATAGCTATTAATATCAATCCGCCAATTAATTCGGCTCTTTTACCCAACAGAGGGCCAATATAGCGACCAATTAACATTCCCAGTGTGGCCATCATCATTGTCATTAGCCCGATAGTCATTGCGGTATGCAGAATATTAACTTGCAAGAAAGCAAGACCGACACCAATTGCCATTGCATCCAGACTCGTTGCAATGGCAGTGAGAATCAATGTCACTGAACTGTGGCGTTGAGGTGCGGTTTTTTGGGGAGCATCAGGCTCATTCTTGAAACTTTCCATGATCATCCGGCAACCAAGAATGAATAATAATAAGAAAGCAACCCAGTGATCCCATTCCATAATATATTGGCTGGCGTACAATCCTAATAACCAACCGATTAAAGGAGTACAGGCTTCAACCAAACCAAAGATGATACCTGTGCGAATGGCTTCACGGAAATGAGGGCGTTGAAGACTTGCTCCTTTCCCTACAGCGGCTGCGAAAGCATCCATGGAAAGTGCCAGTGCGAGAATAAGTGTTGCGTAGAAGTTCATCAAAGTGGCCTCGGCTGGGTGATTCCATATACACATAACTCACCCCCAACCAAACGGTGTTGTTATGTGTCTATGGTCTTGCCAACCGATTCAGTGCCTCAATAATTTTTATTTTCCAATATTTTCCAAATTGCCGCTGCGCAGCAATCTGAGATTTATTAGCTATATTATTTAGCACTTCAGGTATTCGTACCACGTTTTTATTTTAAACGAGTATGTTGATACGAATTTTCCAGAAAATTTCCGGAACAGGCTACTCCCCAATGACTGAGGCGGACTCTATCATATTCAGGAGGAAAGGCAAAAAATATTTTGTTATATTCCCTATATTAAGTTGATAATGCTTATCATTATCTATTGTTTACAAGGAAGTGGTAAATTTTCTCTAAGTCATCCAGTTTTGTGACGGAGATATATATTTTATTTTTTCCTAATTCCACCATAAGAATACCATCTTCAGATAGATTCATTGCTTTAATATTGTCATAAGAAAAAAAACGGTTGGAATAATAAAAACCATATTTTTTGAAGATTAATTTCGGTGAGCGAATATAACCAAGATATAACGTTACCAAGATGATAAATGATGATAGATAGGTGGTGAACGGACTGCCGTGTGACGAGATATTGTTGTAAATAATAATCGCCATCAAAATAATAAATATTAGGGCATCAATGCGCTGTTTTCTTTTCAGTTTTATATTTAACAGCGTTTTTCCTTTGAGCTGAGTGATAATAAATTCATCATAAATCGCAAAAGCAAGCATTAACACAATTAAACTCATCAAGACGATATCATTCAAACTCATTTTCAATCTCTATTTTTCAGGGTGAATGGGGCTTTCCTATTGTAATAATAGGGGGAGAAAAAATCTCTCCCCCTCTATTTTAGTGAGGTCGGAAAGCCAGATTTAGCCGAGGAAACCAAAGCGGAAACCGACAATACCAAGAATGAAGAAGCCTATGATTATCCACAGAGGGTTGACTTTTTTACGTAGCAACCACATACAGCCGAATGTCAGTAACAATGGCATTAAGCCCGGCATCAATTGGTCAAGAATAGTTTGAACGGTAGTAACTTTCATCTCACCTGTGATTGGGTCAGGGACTTCAGATACGACTAGCGGGATATTTACTTTTGTCCATTTGTTGACCAGAGCGCCCATGACAAACAAGCCGAGAATTGACGCTCCTTCTGTCATTTTCTGCAAGAAGCCACCACCCATATCTTTAACGATATCCAGACCTTTCTTATAACCATAAGCTACGCCTAAATAACGGGTGAGTAATCGTACTAAGTTAAACAAAAGGAAAAATAGAATGGGACCCATAGGGCTGCCACCCATAGCAATCCCTGCACCGAGGGCGGCAAATACCGGACGTACCGTTCCCCAGAAAATTGGGTCACCCACTCCAGCCAAAGGCCCCATTAAACCAACTTTGATACCGTTGATTGCTGCATCATCGATGTCAGCGCCATTGGCACGCTGCTCTTCCATTGCCATGGTGACACCGAGGATTGGTGCTGCAACATAAGGATGAGTATTAAAAAACTCCATATGGCGTTTGAGGGCTTGTTTCCTTTCTTCGGTATTTTCTGGATACAGACGACGAATGACAGGTACTATTGAGAAACAGAAACCGAGTGCCTGCATACGTTCAAAGTTCCATGAACCCTGAAATAAGTTAGAGCGGAGGAAAACACCACGAATATCACTTTGTGTCAGTTTTTTCTGACCCATGTTTGTTGTCTCTGACATGTTGTTCATCCTCTTAATCTAATTCGTTATCAAGGTCGTTTGAAGTATTGCCAGCAGGAACGGCAGCCTGTGATTGGTTATATTTAGGGCTAAGCTGGATATACAGGATTGCCATTACAATACCAATGACACCTAATGCAACAAGGTTGAAGTCAGTGAAGGCAGCAGTCACGAAACCAAGGTAGAAGAATGGCATCAGATAACCTGCGCGCATCATATTAATCACCATGGCATAACCAACAACCACGATCATGCCGCCTGCGATATTCAATCCGCTGGTAACGACTTGTGGGATGGAATTCAACATATGCTGAACTTCAGAAGTTCCGACTGATATGGCAACAATCAGGGCAGGAATAGCGATTCGCATCGCCTGAAGAAGCAGTGCTGAAATATGAATGACACTGATCGCTCGAAGATTACCATTTTCTGCCGCTTTATCTGCCGCATGCTGGAAACCGACGGTTAGGGTACGAACGATGATAGTCAGGACCTGGCCTGCCGCAGCCAGAGGGATAGCCAGTGCGATACCTGCACCAACGTCCTGACCGCCCGCGATAACCAGAATGGTTGAAATGATGGAAGCCAATGCGGCATCAGGGGCAACGGCTGCACCGATATTCATCCAGCCAAGGGCAATCATTTCCAGTGTACCACCGATGATGATACCGGTTTTCATATCGCCCAGCACTAAGCCAACTAATGTACAGGCAATTAACGGACGGTGAAATTGAAATTCATCAAGAATGGAATCCATACCTGCGATACAGGCAACGATGAATATCAATACAAGTTGAACAACGGTAATTTCCATTGTTTTTCTCCTGTAACCAAATGTAATTTGGTAAGAATTTTGTTATTGAGTAATGGTTAGTAAAATGATATTTGTTTTTAAGCTTTTTTGAGCAGATCCATCATATTTAAACGGGTATCGCTCGAGACTTTGCGAGCTTCCAGTTCTATGCCATGAGAATTCAATTTTTCGAAGGCATTGATGTCATCGTTATCAACGGAAATCGCGTTGTTGATCTGGGTTTTTCCTTGACGGAAAGCCATCCCACCGATATTGACCGATTCGAGAGTCACACCGCCGTCTACGATACGCAGAACATCTGTTGGGTTGGTGAATAACAACATTACGCGTTCACCAGCATATTTGGGGTTATTGTAAACACGAACACATTTGGCAACGTCTATAACATGTGCACTGACGCCAGGAGGTGCAACTTGTTTCAACAGGGTAGAACGAACGGTATCCTGAGCCACTTCATCACTGACTACAATGATGCGCTTGACATTAGTTTCTTTCGTCCAACGAGTGGCAACCTGACCGTGGATAAGGCGATCATCAATACGGGCAAGGGCTATTTTCATGTGACCGCCTGCTGTGGGTGCTGAAACAGGGGCAACGATTGGTGTGGCAGGTTTGGCTGGTTCAGGTTTTACGGTTTCTTCTTCTGGTACTGCTTTAAGGGCACGAATGCCTTCTCTCCCAGTCTCCAGTGCAACAGCAACCAGCTCTTCCATGGATGGATCATCGTCACGACACATGAAAGCTTCAACCAGCATCGGGACGTTTACTCCGGTGATGATTTCGTAGTTGTCTTTATCAACAACAATACGGTTTGCAGCATTGAACGGGCTGCCACCCCACGTATCGACGAAAAACAGAACGCCTTGTTTGGTATCAAGCGACTCCAGTTTTTTGTTGTATTTATCGAATAACGTATCAGCATTTTCACCGGGCACGAAGTCGATGTAAGAAACGTTTTCTTGTTCCCCGATCAACATCTCTGTGGTATGAAGCAGTTGTTCTGCCGCTGCCCCGTGTGTGCCAATCATAATGGCTATACTCACTTGTTTTCCCCTTTCTGTAACAATTGAATTCAACCCTGCTTAGAGTTCATACTCAATATTTCTAATGTATTGCACCTTCTATCAGTAAATATGATGGTTACAAACATACCGTGTTATCGAAAACCTATCTCAATATTTTATTTCTTATAGTGATATATTTTGTCACATAAGAAAATATGTCGTTAGATTATCATTAGAAGGCTTTGAGAAAATTGCTATCAGTCAGAAAAATTAATACGGACTGTTTTAATAGGTGAAAATAAGATTTTTAACTTAAGTTACATTATTTATTGTTTTTTTATCTCATAAATTTCTATTTAATTAGTGATTAGAACTGTTTCCGGTAACATTTTGTTAATTTTTGTGTAAAAAAATATGATGTTTTTATCGTGAAAGGAAAAATAATGTACTTCAGTGATCCGTTTCAGCAAAAAAAATATCCCGGCCAAATGGGCGGGATATTTTTCAGGCAGAATATGTTTGTAGTAAAAATAGGCAACTTTACACTCATCACGGGAGAGATGAGTGACAGTTTAGATTAATCACACTGAACTTTGATCGCCAAACCACCACGTGAAGTTTCACGGTACTTCGCGTTCATATCTTTACCGGTTTCATACATGGTCTCAATGACCTTATCAAGCGAAACGCGTGGTTCACTGGTACGGCGTAGCGCCATACGAGCTGCGTTGATTGCTTTGACTGAAGCAATTGCATTACGCTCAATACACGGAACCTGTACTTGTCCTGCAACAGGATCACAGGTCAGGCCCAGATTATGTTCCATGCCAATTTCTGCTGCGATACAAACTTGCTCAGGGCTTGCTCCCTGCAGTTCAGCGAGGCCCGCTGCTGCCATTGAACAAGCAACGCCGACTTCGCCCTGACAACCGACTTCGGCACCAGAAATAGACGCGTTCATCTTATACAGGATACCTATGGCACCAGAAGCCAGGAAATAGCGGATGTACAGCTCAGGCGTTACTGGTTCGATACAATGATTGTAGTAGGCCAGAACAGCGGGCACGATACCACATGCACCATTGGTCGGCGCTGTAACAACTCGGCCACCGGCAGCATTTTCTTCGTTGACAGCTAATGCGAACATGTTGATTAAATCAACAACATTCATCGGGTCATTGGATAAATTGTTGGATGATGTCAACATACGATGCAATGCTGCTGCACGGCGAGGAACTCGCAGTGGGCCAGGCAATACACCTTCGGTGTTCAAACCACGTTCGATACACGCTTGCATGGTCGCCCACACATCAGCAAAATACTCATCAATCTCTTCTTTGCTGTGCAAATCCAACTCGTTTTTCATCATCAAGCCGGATAGGGATAAACCTGTTTTTTTGCAGTTCATCAGCAACTCAGCCGCAGAACTGTACGGGTAAGAAACTGGTTTGGTATCTTGAGATGGTTTGCCGAAATGTTCTTCATCAATAATGAAACCACCACCGATAGAGTAGTAGGTTTTGCTATAGACTTCTTCGTCTCCTGCGAATGCATGAATTTGCATGCCGTTTTCGTGCAGTGACAGATTATCGCTACGGAAGTTCATACCACCATCGCGAGGAAAATCGACTTCATGTAAACCATTTGCCAGCGGCAAACGTTGGGTGTGCTCAACATCACGAATAAAACCTGGAATTAAATCAATATCAACAGTTGCCGGCATATTGCCTGCCAGTCCCATAATGATAGCGATATCTGTATGGTGACCTTTCCCGGTTAATGAAAGTGAGCCGTATACATCAACAGCTACACGCGTGATAGAGGACATTACTCCTTGGTTTACAAGATCATCGACAAATTGTTTGCCTGCTTTCATAGGACCAACAGTATGAGAGCTGGATGGGCCAATACCCACCTTAAACATGTCGAAAACGCTAATCACGCCAGACTCCTTTAAGAAGAAAGAAATATAGTTATTTATATTAAAGCGCGCTACTTTACTGTTATTTAGTAGTGATGATAAAGGAGTTTACAGTTTTTTTTTAATTATAATAGCAATCGATATGATCTTGAATAATAAATGCACATTTCCATGTCATTTTACGTTCAGTCTAGAGCGTTTTTTGAACTTGTTGTGCTAATCGATAAATAATGGCGGCTGTTAATCCCCAGATCATTTTTTCTTGATGCCAATAAAAATAGATTCGATGCTGCCGATCACAGCGTTTTATATCCAAATATTGATAGTGAGGAAGAGATAACACATCAGATAGCGGGACTTCAAAAACTTTTGCCACTTCTGCTGGATTTGTCTTAAACCTAAAGGAAACAGGGGATGAAATCAGCCCTATAACTGGGGTGACAAGATAACCTCCACTGCTGTCCAGCGGGGCTAATTGCCCCAGAATTTGCACTTTGTCCTGAGGGATATTGACTTCCTCTTCTGCTTCACGCAATGCGGTGGCAATAAGGGAATGATCTTCGGGATCAGCGGCTCCGCCCGGAAAAGCAATCTGACCTGCATGGGAGCGGAGGTTCAGAGATCGTTGCGTCAATAAAAGTGTTGGCTCTGGCTTACATATAATCGGCAGTAATACTGCTGCATTCCGTTGATTGCTCGCTAATTGCGTTGTTTTTGCAGGAAGTTGCAATTGGAACCGATAAATGAAGTCCGAAAGCGATATCATGGTATGTGAAGTCTCCCTAATTGAGGTAAGATTCGTCCAAGTTTATCAAATGTTTCCTGATATTCTTTTTCAGCTATACTGTCTGCAACAATACCCCCTCCAGCCCAACAGTAAATTTTTCCATTTTCTGTCAGTAAGGTACGGATAGTGATATTGCTGTCCATTGTGCCACAGAAACTAATATAGCCAATAGCACCGCAATATCCATGTCTGCGATGTGGTTCTAATTCTTCAATAATTTCCATGGCACGGATTTTTGGGGCACCGGTAATTGAACCGCCAGGAAAACAGGCTCGCAGTAAATCGCTGGCATGATATTTATCAGGTAAAGTGGCCGTAATAGTGCTGACCAAGTGATGCACAGCCGGAAAAGGTTCCACAACAAACAGCTCAGGAACTTTGACAGAACCCGGAATAGCAACCCGACCGATGTCATTCCGCAAAAGATCAACAATCATCAGATTTTCAGCACGATCTTTTCGTGAATTGGCTAATTTTTCAGCCTGCAATCGATCTTCTGTTGGATCTTGTAATCGTGGCAGGGTTCCCTTGATTGGGCGGGTTTGAATTTGTTTATCTTCCAGCAGAATAAAACGTTCAGGTGAAACGCTGATAATGCAGTGTTCAGGCAAACGAATAAAGGCAGAAAAAGGCGCCCGATTGCTTTCATTGAGTTGAGTGAATGCCTGCCATTCATCTCCTTGATAATCAGCATGAAAACGCTGTGATAAATTGACTTGATAACAATCACCATCCCGTAGATAGCGATGGATTCGAGCAATCTTTTCGTAGTATTGTTGTTCCGTCATGTTGGATTGCCACTGGCTTGTCAGAGAAAAATTGTTTTCCTTGTTTGCCGGTAGGGATTCTAACCATGCCAGTCGTTCATCAATATCGTGGTAACTCAGTAAAGTGGCTTTTTTTTGTTGATGATCTATAACTAGTCCCCAATCGTAGATCCCAACAGCCATATCAGGAAAGCTCAGCTCATTGGCAGTGATTGTTGGCAATTTTTCAATCCGTCGCCCAAGATCATATCCCCATATACCTAATGCTCCTCCCTGAAAAGGCAGGTCTGGATCAAATTGGGGGAAAATATCACAGGAATGAAGATAATTTTTTAGTAATAGAAAAGGGTCTTCTTGTGAAAGAGAAACCTCACCAGCATGACTAATTTCGGTAGACTCACCGCATGTCACAAGAGTTGTCACTGGCTCGGCAACGAGAATATCAAATCGATTATGTGAGTGTTCAGCCGCTCCTGAGTGCAACAACATCGCCCAGGGGGATGCAGAGAGAGGGGCAAAATAGTGAGTGGCAAGATCAGGAGAATAAGGTATTTGTTGTTTTCGTAGTACAGTCTTCATGATGGAATTAGTATTGAGGTTGAGCTATTCACGGTAAATAACGCATTAATCAACGGAGGTTATCACAGAATCCCACTCCTGACTTGAGATAAAAAAGACTATAATCCTAGTTTGCCATTAATTGTTATATTTTTTTGAGGTTATTGCCATGTTTTCAGGTATGCCAGCATTATCCCACGAAGAGCAGCAAGCCGCTGTAGAAAGGATCCATCAGTTTATTTCAGAAGGAATGAGCAGTGGGGAAGCTATCGTCATCGTTGCTCAGGAATTGCGCGAAAAACATCAGGATGATGAACAGATCCATGTTTTATTTGAAGATGATGAAGAATAGTTGCAACGTATTTTTAACAAAACTCACATAATTACTTTCTAGGCCATGTTAATTTATCGTAACTTTTAGTCCATATAATTTGGATGGTCAATATGAAGACAAGTCGGTTTATTCATCACATTGGGTTATTGAGTGCTGGGGTTCTGCTTTCTGCTTCATTTACTGCGATGGCTGCTGAGAATGAGCGCGTGGCAAAGTTTATTTCTTGTAACAATTTAACTAAAGGGCAAGTTGCCGCTCAGGTTAAGCAAGATTTTTTACAAAATCGCATTAACCATTGGGATACAGACAAGCGGGAGTTAGGTACTTCAAAACCGATTGCATGGGTAAATGTCAATGATATTAGTGGTGATAGAAGCGCATTGCAGGTTCCACTTATTGTCCGTGGCTCGAAAAAAGACAAAAGTTACAATGTTACAATCGATTGCCAAAAAGAAACTATAAGTTATAGTGAAGTAAAGTAAATAATTTGTCATGCTATCTTCAAAATATAGGCGGGATACTGGTGAAGTATCCCGTTTTGTTTAAACAGTGAGAGGGCTTTATGACGGAACTACGGAAACTCTATCCTGCTTATAATGCATATCGAACAGGATATTTAGATACTGGAGACGGACATCAGGTTTACTGGGAGTTGTGTGGCAATCCGAAAGGTAAACCAGCAGTATTCATTCATGGTGGCCCGGGTGGTGGTATCGCAAATTATCATCGGCAGTTATTTGATCCTGAACGTTATCATATTATGTTGTTTGATCAGCGTGGCTGCGGGCGATCTAAACCCCATGCCAGCCTGGAGAACAACACCACGTGGCATCTGATAGATGATATTGAGCGGCTGCGTAATCTGATGGGGGTTGAGAAATGGCTGGTTTTTGGCGGTTCATGGGGCTCAACTCTATCTTTGGCTTATGCGGAAAAACACCCGGAGCGAGTATCAGAATTGGTATTGAGGGGGATTTTTCTGCTCCGTCCACAAGAGCTGCATTGGTATTATCAGCAAGGCGCTTCTCATTTTTTCCCAGAAAAATGGGAACGTACGTTATCCATTCTATCCGAAAAAGAGCGGAAAAATGTGATAGCTGCTTATAACAAACGATTGACAAGTGATGATCGGCAAGTGCAGTTGGAAGCTGCGCGTTTATGGAGCCTCTGGGAAGGAGAAACGGTAACGTTATTGCCTTCTTCAAATGCAGATTCATTTGCAGAAGATAAATTTGCCTTAGCGTTTGCACGTATTGAAAACCACTACTTTATCAATAACGGTTTTATAGATGAAAACCAGCAGTTATTGGATCATATTGATGTGATTAGGCATATTCCGGCCGTTATTGTACATGGGCGTTATGATATGGCGTGTCAGGTGCAGAATGCATGGGATCTGGCACAGGCATGGCCGGAAGCTGAATTGCACATTGTAGAAGGTGCGGGACACTCTTTTGATGAAGCGGGCATTTTGCATCAGTTAATCAATGCTACTGATAAATTTGCCGGGAAATAGCTTATATCCGTCGTCTTTCAAGCCGTATCTTTGTTGGCTACGCTCACCCACCCCAGTCACATAGCCTGCTATGCTTCTGGGGATTCGTTCCTTTGTCGCTGCGCTGTAACTTGAAATCTATTGGATACAGATAACCACCCGCTAAGTGGTGGTTATCTGTTAACGATTTTTAACGGCTTCTAGGCTCATACGGCAAGCGTGACAGGAACCTCGATTGCTGGCGGTAGTACTGTAAACGCTGTTGGAAATATTCCTTCAGATGCGATGGCTGTGATTGTTCAACAATGTCAGGAATGATAGGCATATTATACCGTTCTTTGAAAGCAACACTTGATGCGGCTAAATCGACATTAACCTTATCCATCTCGTCTTTAGGTAACTTAGCTAAGTTATATTCCATAATGATCTCTCCGAAAACTTAGAATCTATCCCATTAGGCTATTTTATTTGGCAGGGAAGAAAATTAATCGACTCTTTTTTGTTTAGCAAGTGATTTAATAAGTGCAAAAAAACGCCTGATAAACATAAATAATATCTATTCTCATTTTTATTAAAAAGTTATTTTTTTAGAAAATATTAAAATAAATAAAAGTGATTCTTATTTCCCTATATTTAATGAGATTTATTCTTATTGTAAAATTTTAATAAAATGATAATTATCAAATGGTTATATATTTTTATTTTATTTTTGTTTTATGTGTTTTTAATTGGCATAATACGCGCAGTTTAATTATTCATTAGGAGGGAAGATCGATGTTAAAACAAGAAATGATCAAAAAATTAAATGAGCAGTTAAATTTAGAATTTTACTCTGCTAATTTATACCTGCAAATGAGTGCATGGTGTAGTGACAAAGGATATGAAGGTGCAGCGGCATTTCTGAAAACTCATTCACAGGAAGAAATGCAGCATATGCAGCGTCTGTTTGATTATTTGGGTGATACCGGCTCAATGCCTGTATTGGGCGCAATTCAGGCTCCTCCTGTTGAATTTAACTCTATTTCAGATGTGTTTCATCAAACTTACGAGCATGAAAAATTGATCACAGAAGAGATCAACAAGCTTGCTCATGTGGCGATGATGACACAGGATTATTCTACTTTTAACTTCTTACAGTGGTATGTTGCAGAACAACATGAAGAAGAAAAACTGTTCAAATCTATTCTGGATAAACTGGATCTGGTGGGCGAAAGTGGTAAGTCACTATTCTTGCTGGATAAAGATCTGAAAGGTTTGTCTATGGCTCCGACCCATGCTTAATGAGCTGTCATAATAAGTTGATTTGAAATGTTTTTACCGTAGTTCCTGCTTTTTCGTTTATTTTTGAGGCAAGAATTACGGTTCTTTTCTTTTTTGTTCTTAATTTTGCGCAGTGCTTCACAGGTCAAGACATTACTTGTCTGTTAGCGCAGATTAAACAGATTATTTGATATAGAATCCCTGCCTGAGTATAAAAAATTCAACTACATATTAAAGGGTTATCTATATGTCCACTCTCAGCATCCGTTCATTCTGGGCCAAATTATCTACTCTTGTGGTTCTGTTTGTCGGTATGTCCTGTCAACAGGCTTTGGCTCATGCTCATTTGAAAGACCAGACTCCCGCAGAAAATACAACAGTTGAAGCAGTTCCACAGGCTATAACCTTGAGTTTTTCAGAACGTATTGAACTTGGGTTCAGTAAGGTGAAATTGATTGGCCCAGAAAAAACCGCTGTTAAAACAGGTAAACTGGAACTTGATCCTGAAACAAAAACTAAATTAATCCTGCCAGTTGAAGCCAAACTTGCTGCGGGAGAATATAGTGTCGACTGGAGTGTGCTTTCTGTCGATGGTCATAAAACAAAAGGTGCATACAGCTTTACTGTAAAATAATGATCTCATTAGAGGCTCTATACATATTCTGCCGTTTTTCTCATTTTGTGGCTGTCATGCTGATGTTTGGCCTGAATTTATTCACGATAATGCTCATTTCTGGCCATTTTTCGACTCTGATGAGAGAGCGGTTAAAGATAGGGGTTTCAATCAGTACAGTGCTAGCTTTGGTGACCTCCATAGTCTGGTTTATCGTACAAGCCGGGTTGATGGGGGATGGCTGGACTGATACCTATGTGCCAGCTATCTGGCTCGCTGTATTGGAAACCGCTTTTGGGCAAGTCTGGAAATGGCAATTATTGATTGCTGTTCTTGCTGTTGGAGCGCTGTTTCTCTCCCATGCGAAGGTCAGAAATGTTCTGTTGTTGAGTTGTTCAGTTATTCTGCTCTCCAGCCATGCTTTCATTGGTCATGCAGCCATGCATGAAGGAAATATTGGGCTATTATTTCAAATCAATCAGGTTATCCATTTATTGAGTGCTGGTTATTGGTTTGGTGGATTATGGCCATTCTTGTTGTGCCTGCAATTTTTGCGTTTGAGAAAGGTATCAGAAGAAAATTTATACCTTAATAGTAAATATGTAGATAGTAGTCAACACGAAGGAAAGACCGGCTGTAGTGGGAGAAGTCATAGTGAGAGAAGTAATAGTGAGAGAAGCCATAGTGGGAGAAGCAATAGCGGAAATGGCTCTACGAGCCTATATGCGGAAAGCATTGCTGCAATGAGAAAATTTTCCTTTTATGGGCATTTTGCTGTTTTTCTGGTGATCGTGACAGGGATTGTGAGCAGTGCTATTTTAATTCCTGGCTGGCCTATTTTCAGTCGCGTTCTTTCTGAATATCAATCCATGTTGTGGCTGAAGATAGTTCTGATTGTTGGCATGGTACTTTTGGCATTGAGCAACCGTTATATTTTAGTGCCTAAATTAAGGCAGCAAAGATGCTATCAATTATTGATAATTAACAGCTGGCTGGAAATTATCCTTGGGACATCTGCATTATTATGCGTAGCGATTTTTGCAACGCAATCTCCTGCGTGATCTCTGAATTATAGATGCAAATCAGGGTACATAAATGAAGGCATTGGCGATAAAATTAGGTTTTGTGTCTATCAGGGGAATGATAATGAAACGAGTATTTTGGATTTTGCCTTTTTTCCTTCTCTCTTTTCAGGGAGTTGCAGCACCGATACAAACCATCAGTAAGCTCCAGTTTGGAAAACAATGGGCATTTACCCGTGAAGAAGTAATGCTTGATTGTCGTTCAGATGGAGCGTTATTTGTGATAAATCCCAGTACATTGATGCAATACCCGTTGAATGATCGAGCAATAGAACTTGTGGAATCCAATAAAGTTATTGCAAAATCATTAAATACGATCCTCTTAGATAATCCTGAAGATCCTAATAAAAAGATGAGTATTGAGCCATTCCAGAAAGCAGCGTTGGTATTATGCGATCATGTGAATGATAAAAAGCAATGACGGATTAATGCTCCCATCGGACAAGGGACAAAATTTGGTAAATCATCGCATGTCAACTACGCTTTAAATGGTAAGTTGTTCTACGTCTCAATGGCAACTTTTGCGCACGGCTCTTTAATGGAGCCATTTTCCCTAGGCCGAGTAGAGGAGTTGACTCGGCCTTTTTTTGCTTATCGCAAGGAAAGATGATTTTTACACTCTTTTCAATAAATTATTTCATTTTTTCATATATATAATAAGCAAATGAGAATAAAACAACCATACGGAATATCGCGAAGATGTTTTATAATAAGAACATGAGCAAGGGCACGATTCTGACTGCAAGTCAGAATCATTTTTGATATAAGTTGTGATATTTCCCTAAATCTCATCAGTGAATACGGGTAAAAATAATTAAAGAAAATTTTAATTTAGGGAAACAGACGATATTCTGAAAAAGAATTTACGTCATGCTGATGAATTACTCGTCAAAAATACTCTGGCAGACACGGTAACAAACCTTTAATGTAAAGGAATTGTTTTTATTTTGTTATATTACTTGCGGTTTCATAGGGCGTATGAATAAGAATGAATTTTATCGAGAGTTAACAGATAGCTTGGTATCACTATTGTCAGGTGAATATGATTTTATCGCTTCTCTTGCTAATGCGAGTGCGTTGTTATATGAACGTTTAGATAGTGTTAATTGGGTTGGCTTTTATTTAGTAGATGATGATACCCTAGTTTTAGGGCCATTTCAGGGTAAGATTGCTTGCGTTCGCATCCCTGTCGGAAAAGGTGTGTGTGGAACGGCTGTTGCAAATAAAAGAATTCAGCGTATTTCTGATGTGCATATTTTCCCCGGTCATATAGCTTGTGATACAGCCAGTAATGCTGAGATTGTTCTCCCTTTAGAAATAAATGGGCAAATTATTGGGGTTTTGGATATCGATAGCACGGTTTTTGATCGGTTTGATGAGAACGATGAAAATGGCTTGAAAGCGCTTGTTATCAAGCTTTGTAAACATTTGGGGCAATGTGTTGTGTCAAAATATCTAAAACAGAACGTAACTTAATATACGTATGACGTGGCATTTATTAGCAACACTATTATAATGTCGCCTGTTCATGCCTGCGCTGATTGGCAAAACCGTTGTAATCAGGAAATTTCATGGAAAATCAACCTAAGTTGAACAGTAGTAAAGAAGTCATAGCTTTCTTGGCTGAACGCTTCCCGTTGTGTTTCGCAGCAGAAGGTGAAGCACGTCCTTTAAAGATCGGGATCTTTCAGGATATCGTTGAACGTATTCAGGGCGAAGAGTGTTTGAGTAAAACACAACTTCGTTCTGCTTTGCGTTTGTATACCTCCAGTTGGCGTTACCTTTATGGTGTAAAAGAGGGTGCCCAGCGTGTTGATCTTGATGGAAATGCTTGTGGTGAGCTGGAAGTTGAGCATATCGAACATGCGCGTCAGCAATTGGTGGAAGCAAAAGCACGAGTACAAGCCCAACGAGCTGAACAGCGTGCCAAGAAACGTGAAACAGAAAACGTATCTGATAAGAAAAGTGAACGGCCTGTGAATAAAAAAGCGGTTTCTCGCCGCCAGACATCAGGTGATGGTGAAAAACGACCATCTCGTTCGCAAAATCGTCTGCAACAATCGAATAAACCAGCAGATAAAACCACAAAGAAAACTGTGCAACCTGAGTTAATCTCAGTCACAGATGTATCCTCTTTGAAAGTCGGTCAGACAATCAAAGTAAATGTAGGAAAAAGCCTAATGGATGCATCTGTGCTTGAAATTGCAAAAGATGGTGTAAGAGTGCAGTTACCGACTGGTCTGGCAATGATTGTACGCGCAGAACACTTAAAGTTCTGATACGGAGGCCAACTTGGGCATGAACAAACTCATTACATTGGCTTTCGTTTTAGGTCTATCATTTTCGGGTACAGGGTATGCGGATGCTGTTAATGACAATACGGTCATCAATAGCAGTACCGCCAGTGGTAGTGTCATCAGTAGTAACAGTACAGCCAGTAAATCTGTTATTAGTCTGAATCAGTTGCCAGATCTCAAGCCAGAACCGCAACATTCCACAATAAGTCAGCGGATTGCTTCCCGCTTTCTTCATTCTCATTACCGCCAGTTCTATTTGGATGCGGATTTCTCAGGAAAAATTTTTGATCGCTATCTGAATCTGCTGGATTATGGGCATAATGTTTTTCTGGCATCGGATATTGCACAATTTGAAACTCAAAAGGGTGCTTTAGGAAAAGAGCTTGAAAACGGCAATTTAAAACTCCCTTATGCCTTATTTAATCTGGCGCAAAAGCGTCGTTTTGAGCGCTATCAATATGTTCTCTCTCGTTTGGAGCAGCCTGTCAATTTAGATGGTCATGACACAATTGAAACAGAACGTTCCAAAGCACCGTGGCCAACGAGTGTTGAGGCGTTGAATAAGCTTTGGGATGCTAAGATTAAATCTGATTGGATAAACCTCAAGTTGTCCGGCAAAAGCGACAAAGAAATCAAAGAAACACTGACCAAACGTTATAGAATGTTTTTGAAACGCCTCACTCAAACTAAAAGTGAAGAGGTTTTTCAAACTATTATGATGGCGTTTGCTCGTGAAATAGATCCTCATACCAGTTATCTCTCCCCGCGTGACACAGAGCAGTTTAATTCAGAGATAAACCTCTCTCTTGAAGGTATAGGTGCTGTTTTACAATATGAAGATGAATATGTCGTCATTCGTTCACTGGTCACGGGAGGCCCTGCGGCTAAGAGCAACTTGCTGAAAGTCGGTGATAAGATCATTGGTGTTGGGCAGGTTGGTAAGCCGATAGTGGATATCGTCGGGTGGCGTCTGGACGATGTTGTAGCTCTGATAAAAGGGCCGAAAGGGAGCAAAGTCCGTCTTGAAATCATTCCGAGTGCGAAAGGGGCAAAAAACCATATTGTCACCTTAACCCGTGAGAATGTTCGTCTCGAAGATAATGCGGCCAAGATGTCGGTGAAAACAATTGGCAAAGAGAAAGTAGGTGTCATTGATATACCGAGCTTCTATGTCGGTCTGACTAATGATGTAAAAGTACAGTTACAGAAGCTGGCTAAGCAAAGTGTTTCCGCGATTGTCATTGATTTACGTGGTAATGGTGGCGGGGCATTGACAGAAGCAGTATCGTTGTCTGGCTTGTTTATTTCTACTGGTCCGGTTGTTCAGATCAGAGATAATACCGGTAAAATTAAAGAAGAATCGGATACGGATGAGGCAATATATTATAAAGGCCCTCTGATTGTTCTCGTTGACAGTAGGAGCGCTTCTGCTTCTGAAATTTTTGCTGCGGCGATGCAGGATTATGGTCGGGGATTGATTGTTGGAGAACCTACTTTCGGTAAAGGTACGGTTCAGCAATATCGTCCTCTGAATCGAATTTATGATCAGATGCTTACTCCCAATTGGCCAAAGACTGGGTCTATACAATATACCATTCAGAAGTTCTATCGTATAAATGGTGGCAGTACTCAGCTTAAAGGTGTCACACCTGATATAGTTATGCCAACAGGGGAAGAGCCTGCTGAGATAAGCGAGAGCCAAGAGGACAATGCATTACCTTGGGATAGCATTCAACCTGCACCTTATACTCCCTCAACGGTAATTTCAACGTTAACGCCGCAACTGCTTAAATTGCATAACCAACATATAGCCAATGATCCTGAATTTAAATATATCAAACAGGATATTGCCTACTATAAAGTTATAAAAAATCGCAACGGCATTTATTCTTTGAATTATGCTCAAAGAGAGAAAGAAAATAAGGAATACGAAGCAATTAAGTTGAATCGTATTAATGAGCGTTTTAAAAGGGAAGGAAAAAAACTGCTCAAGTCACTTGATGATTTACCAAAAGATTATAAAGGGCCAGATCCTTACTTAGATGAATCGGTAAAGATTGCGCTGGATTTGGCGCATCAGCCTGCTGAAATGGCTATTACGAAGTAATTTCAACGTTCGTTTAAAGAAAAAGGCCGGCTTGAGAGCTGGCCTTTTTTGTCATATTGTAAAGTTATGTTGATTTTATCGCTTAACGTCTTAAAACACTTGAATAATATGGGTTTAGTTCCCATTTTATGGCTCAACTCTTAGTTGAACTGTTTGATTATTAAAGGAAGCAAATTTATATGATAAGAATAGCCTTGTTCCTTCTCACTAACCTTGCTGTCATGGTGGTGTTTGGGATAATACTTTCACTTACCGGAGTTCAGCGGAGTAGTGTTACTGGCCTCATGATTATGGCGGGTTTATTTGGTTTTGGTGGTGCATTCATTTCTTTATTAATGTCGAAATGGATGGCTCTGCGTTCTGTTGGTGGTCAGGTTATTGAAAAACCATCCAACGAAACAGAACATTGGTTGATGGAAACGGTACGTCGTCAGTCAGATCAGGTTGGCATTACTATGCCACAAGTTGCTATCTATGATGCTCTGGATATTAACGCATTTGCGACAGGAGCTCGCCGTAATGCTTCTCTGGTGGCTGTCAGTACGGGGCTGCTAAACAACATGAGCCGTGATGAAGCTGAGGCTGTCATTGCACATGAAATTAGCCACATCGCTAATGGTGACATGGTAACAATGACGTTGCTACAGGGTATTGTGAACACATTCGTTATTTTTATTTCACGTATCATTGCACAAGCAGCGGCAAGCTTTCTTTCCAGCAATGATGATGAAAGCGAAAGTAGCAGTAATGGCAATCCAATCGTTTATATGGTGCTTTCTATGGTGCTGGAGATCGTGTTTGGTATTCTGGCGAGTATTATTACCATGTGGTTCTCTCGTTATCGCGAATTTCATGCTGACGCAGGATCAGCGAAACTGGTTGGACGTGAAAAGATGATCGCCGCGTTGCAACGCCTTAAGACCAGTTATGAACCTCAGGAAGAAGGGCGCATGATGGCATTCTGTATTAATGGCAAATCAAAGAGTTTCAGTGAATTGTTCTTATCTCACCCGCCGTTGGATAAGCGCATTGAAGCTCTTCGTAGTGGTGAGTATATAAAATAATGCCGTAATAGGCTGCAACTGCCTGTAATTAGTCACAAATAAAAAGCGGGGGATTATATGGTCCCCCGCTTTTTTTAATCACAATTTTGAGTGGATCTGATTCAGTCAGTCAGATAGCTGGTTTTTAAGAGTGGCTTAATACAGCTTCTTCATCTTGTTCAAATACTTCTTTATTGGTTTTACCCATTAATTGACTGGTGATTGTACCCGCAGTCATTGCTCCATTGACGTTTAATGCTGTACGACCCATATCAATAAGAGGTTCAACAGAAATCAGCAGGGCAACTAATGTGACCGGCAGACCCATTGCAGGTAAAACAATCAATGCTGCAAACGTTGCTCCACCACCGACACCAGCAACACCCGCTGAGCTGATGGTCACAATCCCGACAAGAGTAGCAATCCATAGAGGGTCGAAAGGATCAATACCTATGGTAGGAGCAACCATCACTGCCAGCATGGCCGGATAGATGCCCGCACAACCATTTTGACCGATAGTAGCACCAAAAGAAGCAGAGAAGCTGGCGATAGATTCAGGCACACCAAGGCGGCGGGTTTGAGTTTCGATATTCAGCGGAATACTCGCTGCACTTGAACGGCTGGTAAATGCAAATGTCAGTACAGTTCCTGCTTTTTTGAAGAATTTCAGCGGATTAATACCAGTCATTGCCAGAAGACCACCATGTACTACAAACATTAAACCGAGGGCAATATAAGAGGCAACGACAAAGTTACCTAATTGTTTAATGTCATGAATATTGGAGCTGGCAACGACTTTAGTCATCAAGGCCATCACACCGTATGGCGTCAGGCGCATAACCAATCTAACTAGTTTCATTGTCCATGCTTGCATAGTATCAATGGCAACGAGTGCTCTCTCACCCCGCTCATGATCATCTTTAAGCATTTGCAATGCTGCAATACCTAAAAATGCCGCAAAAACCACAACACTAATAATGGAAGTAGGGCTTGCTCCGGTCAGGTCAGCAAAAGGATTTTTAGGGATAAAAGAGAGAATGATCTGTGGCACACTCATATCTGCAACTTTGCCAATATAATTGGTTTCAATAGCGGATAAGCGAACAGTTTCTTGAGTACCTTGAATTAATCCGGCAGCGTTTAGACCGAATAAATTGGCCATTATGATGCCGATTAAAGCCGAAATAGCTGTAGTTAATAATAAGGTGCCAATTGCCAGAAAACTGATTTTTCCTAAAGAAGATGCTTTATGTAAACGAGCAACTGCACTTAGGATCGATGCGAAAACCAATGGCATAATGACCATTTGCAGTAGCTGCACATAACCATTACCGACAATGTTAAACCATTTAATTGATTCTTTTACTGTAATATTATCTGTGCCATAAATGATGTTCAATGCAAGTCCAAAAATGACTCCCACAATTAGAGCTACAAGAACTTTTTTGGATAAGCTCCACTTATTTGAACTTGTTTTTGCTAGTAAAATAAGTAGTGCTATGAAAACAAGCACGTTAATAATGAGTGGTAAATTCATCCCTAGTCTCCAAACTTCTAGCTATTATATCTATGCCTTTGATCTTTCAAGCTGTTGCTTTGATTGGCTGTGTGCAGCTTGGGATCTATCGGACTCATGCCATGAAAAGTATAAGAGTAAATGGTATCAGCATAAGAATAAGCTTACTTATAATTAAATGGAATTTAATATAATTATTTTTTACTAATTAGCTTAATTGGTTATATGTATTAAACTAAGTTTGTTTTATTTTTGTACGGATGTGGGGATTAAGTGATATAATTTAGCTGGTTATGGCTATTCATGAAGAAGTACCAATCGATAATTGATAAAAATAGTTTTTATATAATAAATATTTGGTACGCATCTCTGGTGCAAATTAATGCCGCCTTCTATGAAGGCGGATTTTTACAAATTTATATATTGAACGAAAAACAAGCTACCTGTAGATATTCTGTAGCTTATCAATTTGTAATTTATCGATCTGTAATTTGTTCAACTCTAATTGATCAAAGTAGTGGGTAAATGATGAAAAATTGATATGCTGTGGCAAGAGAATTGCACCTACCATGACTAGCACGGCAATAAACCGCTCCGCTTTTTTACGGTCTTTACCTCTAAGAATAGGAATGCAAAAACGTATTCTCAGTGGCCATAAAAGTGGAATGCCTGCTGGCGTCAGCATATCGGCAATGAGGTGGCTGATATAACCAACTATCATTGCATGGAAAAAATCAGTTGGGATAGGCCAGTTTGATGGTATTTCAGTCTGGAATAGAGTAATGCCTACGATTAATGCCAATAAACTATGTGTAAACCCACGATGTCCACAGAGTTTCGCAATTGGTAGGGATATGAAACGAAATAATCTACCCAATGTTGAACTTGGATGATCAATATCAGGTAACAATGAAGCCAAAAGTACGCCAGGGAGCATATGTAGCCAATCTCCCTGTGCTATTTCTGGTGTAATTTCTAGCTGGTGAGCCAATACAAGGCTGGCAACTGAAAAGAGAAGATGTCCTTCTGCTGTCATAACGATTTATACGAATTATATTATGGTGATTGCTGTTTATAAATACAGTGGCAGTATAGAGGGTTTTTTCTAAGGAAGATAGGGGGTAAATAGGAAAAATCTTTTATTTATTAGTATATAACACTATTATTTAAACGATTTTTATCTAGAACAGCTAAAAAAATAGTATGGCGGTCAATATTTGCGCTGCCAGATGTGTGAGGATATATATTGGAAAATGGCAGCGCAGCAGGTATTAGGTAATATTTTCTATCGTTAATTCTTTCAGTGAATTTAATTTGATATCAGCTATATAACTTTCCATAATCATGAAACATTCATATTTCCTATTCCTTTCCAGTTAATTGCGGAGGCTGCATTTAAAAAAATCTTAACTTTTTGATGAGTTGCCACATGTATTGGCAACAATGATTCTGTGTGACCGTTTCATGCAATGACTGCCATAACCGTTCTATTTTATTCAGCCAGGGAGAATATACCGGAAGAAATAACAGCTTCACTGTCGGATTTTGCTCCAACCAGGCCTCGACCCGTCGGCTGGTATGAATTTTGTAGTTGTCTAAAATGTAGCGGTCAAGCATTTCC